>NZ_JBQSXL010000026.1:0-52725 GCF_052378165.1 Halomonas sp. AOP30-A1-24 | reverse complement strand
GTTTATTAGCTGCTCATTCGTAGGAGAGCCGGTTCAAGATATCAATGGTCACGGAACGCACTGTATCGGCACGGCCTGCGGCCCCAGGATGCCTTTCGAAAATGCTCCTCGCTACGGTATCGCATCCGATTCGCAGGTGCTGGTTGGAAAGGTGCTCACCAACTCGGGTAGCAGTACGGGGGCGGGAGTACTTGCGGGAATGAATTGGGCGATCGCCAATCGATGTGACGTCATTTCGATGTCGCTGGGCAGTCAAAGTCCTGTGCAAGCTGCCTACACCCACGCGGGTGCTGCGGCTCTGCGTAAAGGGTGTCTGATTATTGCTGCCGCAGGAAACTCTTCTGCCCATACGGGAGCGCCTGCCAACTCATCTACTATCATGTCGGTTGCATCTATTGACGCCAACTTAAAGCCTTCGAGCTTTTCTAACGCCGGCAAAATCGAAATTGCCGCACCCGGTGGCGACATTTTTTCGTCCTGGCCCCGGCCGGTACATCATAAAACGATTAGCGGAACCAGTATGGCGACGCCCCACGTTGCAGGCTGCGCCGCCCTTTGGGCTGAGTCAGATGCCTCGCTGCGCGGTATGAAACTCTGGCAACGGCTGTTGGGTTCTGCAAAGCCTTTACCATCCTCTGGTTCCCGTGTTGGGGCCGGGTTGGTACAGGCACCTTAGGTGAGGATGATCGATGCCGACAATAGCGCTTTGGATAATCACGATTTCTGAAGATCAATCGATCAATGACATAGCTTCGCGCCTTAGTGACGAAGGGCTCACCATCAGAGAGGTGTTTGAGGAGATTGGGTGCATCACCGGGGCGGCAGATGACATTACCGTTGAGCGGCTTAAAAAGGTCAACGGAGTGGTGGATATTGCCCCTGATATGCAGCTCGATATAGGCCCGCCAGGTGCTGATAAGACTTGGTGATTCCTCAGTAATCATCTTGGGAGGAGCTGTTAAAGGAGGCTGGGGTGCGCCGCATTACAATGTCATACCCATCATTGGCTGTTTCGTTTTGATTGGAGAAGTGTCATGGCAACACCAGCAAAGAATACGGTTTGTCTTTGGTTCGATGGTCGCGCAGAAGAAGCCGCACGCTTTTATGCAGATACCTTTCCTGATTCGTTTGTCAGTGCTGTTCACCGCGCGCCGGGAGACTTTCCAGCCGGTAAGGAAGGGGATGTGTTGACCGTTGAGTTTACCGTGCTGGGCATTCCATGCCTGGGGCTTAACGGTGGGCCTGAGTTTACGCATAGCGAAGCGTTTTCCTTTCAGGTCTCAACCAATGATCAGGCCGAAACGGACCGCTATTGGAACGCGATAGTGGGTAATGGCGGGCAAGAAAGCGCGTGTGGTTGGTGTAAAGATAAATGGGGCGTGTCTTGGCAGGTAACGCCTGTGGCGCTGATTGAAGCGATCACTGCCTCGGATCCTGCCGCTGCAAAACGCGCGTTTGCAGCGATGATGCAGATGAAAAAAATTGATATTGCCACCATTGAGGCAGCACGTAACGGTTGAATTAGATAAAAGATGTTCACTCATCGCGCGTTAACGACAGGGCTGAGGCAATGGAGTCAGTGAGTAATATTGTTATTTCTGAATTTTCTGATTTTAATGACCTAAGTGAATTTATTATTGTAGTGACTCGGTTGCTAATGGCTGCTTTTCTCGGTGGCCTCTTGGGGCTTGAGCGTGAACAGAGCGGTAAGCCAGCTGGAATACGTACCCACATGCTTGTGTGCATGGGGGCGGCGTTATTTATATTAATCCCGCAGCAAACAGGCATTTCAGATGCAGAGATGAGTCGGGTCATTCAAGGTGTTATTAGCGGCATTGGTTTTTTATGTGCTGGAAGTATTATCACCCGTAAAAATGATCTATTTGCTACCGGGCTTACCACGGCGGCTGGCATTTGGTTTACAGCGGCTATAGGTGTCGCCGTTGGTCTTGGGCGTGAGCAAACGGCCGTTTTGTGTACCGTGCTGGCCTGGACAGTGCTGTATGTGGTGCCTTTCTTCTCACGCGCAATAACCAAGAAAAGGCCTGTGGCTTCAGGATCGAAAGAAGATGATTCTGGTAACAAATAAGCGTGAGACGCACCCCGTTAATTTGCGGCATTCATGGCCTTATGGACCTTCATAAGCTGAACAAACGCAAGGGGCGAAAATACGATACGGCTCGGTGCTCTGAAACGCTTGGGAGGCAGCGAGAAATGCCGGACAACCCGGTGAACCAACGGTGGTTGAAAAGAGGCTAATCTGACATTTTATGGCTGAAATTATCACTATCCTTCTTTTATCATTAATGGCAGGTGCCGCAATGCCCATCGGGGCATTATTAGCTAAGTTTGACCTGGTTCATCCCTCCCTTTTAGGGGATTCCTGGCGACATTTCATTATTGCTTTTGGTGGTGGAGCGCTGATGTCAGCGGTCGCTCTGGTATTGGTACCTGAAGGTGCTAGTAAGTTACCGCTTGTACCGGCCGCCTTGTGTTTTGCTGCTGGTGGGGTATGTTTTTACTTCCTTGATGCCTACTTAAAAAAACTCAATAGCTCGGTAGGCCAACTGGTGGCAATGTTATCTGATTTTATCCCTGAAGCGATTGCCTTGGGTGCTGCCTTTGCAGCAGGCGAAGGCACAGGGTTGCTGCTTGCACTATTAATGATTTTACAAAATCTGCCTGAGGGTTTTAACGCTTACGAAGAACTGAGCAATAATAATACTCAACTATCTTCCAATAAAATCATACTGGCATTTAGCGGCTTGGCATTAGTGGGGCCCATCTCAGCAGCAACCGGCTATTACGTATTGGCACAGTACGATGTGTTAATGGGAGCGCTAATGCTATTTGCGAGTGCAGGTATTTTGTACCTTGTTTTTCAGGATATTGCCCCTGGGTCCAAGCTCGAACAACATGGAATGCCGGCAATCGGTGCTGTCGCTGGGTTTCTGCTTGGGTTGATGGGTAACATGGTACTTCTTGCTTCCTGATGGCAAATAACCGCAAGCAGCGTAATGCTATGACTATGCGGTTTAATGGCGAAGAATATGAGTCTTCGCCTCGCTTTTTCTTTCTTTAATAGCTAGCCATGAACTGAATTAACAGTGGGTTTTTATTCTTAAATACAGGATAATTAATAATCATTTTTATTAAGGATAGTGATATGCCCGCAACTTCCAAGACGTTAATTTTGACCGCTGCTGGTGTTGTAGTGCTCGGGGCAGGGGGATATATAGGCGCCCAAGCGGTGGTGGGTAATGAGGTGGAAAAAGTGCTAGCCCAAACCTTTGCGCAGTTGGATGATTCTGTTTCCTGGTATGCAAGCGACGTAACGATTGATAAATCGTTGTTCAATACAACGGCGACGGCAACGATCGGTATGGAAGGTGTTGAAAACGCCAATGCCCAGGTAAATCTGCTGGTGGATCACGGCATTATCAATAGCCCGATTACCGGCACGATTCATCCCAACGAGCAGTTTCTAAGCGGGGATATCGACGTTGATCTGGTCGCGACTCGCAGCGCCGTCACGGGGCAGTTGACGGCAGGTTCGTTAAGCGGCGTTGAGTTTGACGGCACTCTGCACGACCTGGTAGTGGATCTTGATCTTGAAGATGAAGACGTGTGGAAGGTAGACGGCCAGGCACGTGAAATTGTTGTCAATGACGAGAACGACTCGTTTCGGATTGTCTCGCCACGCTTTGAAAATAGCTCCCAGGAAGCGTCTAGCCTGATACATCAACGTCTGGAAATACCCAAAATTGAGTTTTTGGCGGAGGGCGTCAATGTTTATATAGATGGCATTGAGCTTGAGGCCGAGTCTGAATCCGTAGGTGATAGCCAAATCGTCAATTCAGGCGGCCGTTTTAAGATAGCCGATATCGGCGCCGACGGCACCTCAATGGGCAGCCTGTCACTTGATATCGATGCCAAGAACTGGGATATGTCAGCATTTCAGGCGCTTCAGGAAGCCTATGCACCGCTGGAAGCCATGCGTGCAGAGTATGAAGAGACCGGTGTACGCGGCGATGAGCAGGAAGAGCGTGAACTACTGATCCAGTCTATCGAACGAGGCTATGATGTCCTGATTGCGAGTCCCTCAATGGCGTTCCAACCGCTGGAAGCGCACGTTACGCTGCCCATGCTGGGTATCGATTTTAATCCCCGCATTACGGCGGATATCCGCTTTGATGGTGAAGAACTTTCCAAGGAGGCGCTATACAGCGCTTTATGGGATAACCGTTTGCCGTTACCCGAGCAGCTTCAGGCATCGCAAGACAGGATGAGCACACCGGAGGCGCAAGAGTACCTCCAAAACCGCTTGAGCTTGGATATTGGCGTAACGACACCTCCCCAGATGGTACTTTCACTCATTCCCATGCCTTATGCTCTGTTAATCGATCCGGACTTTGAAGAGCAGACGTTGACCTGGCAAGACGGCGTCCTGACGGTTAATGGTGAAGAAGTGATGTAAGCAAGGCTTGTATCATAAGCACTACGCCATACGGAGTGGCGTAGTGTTAAATCAAAGGTATTAAGATCACTGCACTAAACAAATTTGTACCGTATTGAAACTTTCGGTCAATGGAAAACATCCTTATCAGGTGATAACGCAGTGGTTGAATCCCGCTACCATGCAAGTACATGTGTTTAAAAGCCAGAATATCTGGTTTGATCCCTCGCCTTATATCAATACGGATACCATTGCTGTCTTTATCGAGCAGAATGATCCCCAGAAATATCACATGGATATAGAGTTTTTGCCTAAACTCGCCAAGTAAAGCCGTCAGGTCGTGATGCGTAATAGTTTTTTATTAACCACAGGAAGGATCAATTATGGTTTTAACTATCATTATCGTAGCGATAATAGCGGTTATCGCGTTCTACCTTATCGGTGTGTACAACCGGCTCGTTTCCCTGCGAAACCGTTTTCAAAACGCCTTTGCTCAAATTGAAGTGCAGCTAAAGCGCCGTCACGACTTGATACCTAACCTGGTCGAAACCGCCAAAGGGTATCTCAGCCACGAGCGCGAAACGCTTCAGTCGGTGATTGAAGCGCGCAATTCAGCGGCGGCGGGGCTCAAAGCGGCGGCCGCCAACCCAGGGAGCGCCAAAGCGATGGCCGAATTGGGCGGGGCAGAAGGTGCGCTAAGCCAAGCGATGGGGCGGCTTAATGTGGTGATGGAAGCTTACCCGGACCTCAAGGCCTCTGAAAACATGCAGCAGCTCTCTGAAGAGCTTACCAGTACTGAAAACAAGGTCGCTTTTGCCCGCCAGGCGTTCAACGACGCTGTCATGCAATACAACACTTACCGCCAGAGCTTCCCTCCGGTGGCCGTAGCAGGCCTGTTGGGGCATGGCGAGGACGCTTCCTTCCTGGAGTTCGAGGACAGCGCCCAGATTCAGTCAGCGCCTAAAATATCGTTTTGAAGCGTTCTTGAACCGACAAGGATAGGTGTGCATGGATTTCTTTACGGCTCAGGACAACGCCCGACGTAAAACCGGGCAACTGGTTGTTTTATTGATAGCGGCGGTAATCGCCCTGATAGCGGTCACCACTGTCGTGATCGCAATCGTCGTGCATTTCATGAGAGATGACCGAGGCAGCGTGACAGCGAATAACCTGTTGGCTGCGCTATCCCCAGAACTGGTAGCCGTGGTTGCGCTTGGCGTGGTGGCGTTAGTGGGTCTCGGCGGGCTTTTCAAGCGCTCTCAGCTGCGTCGCGGCGGCGGTAAAGTAGTGGCCGAGGCGCTGGGCGGACGAGAAATCAGCCCCAGCACCGAAAACGCTAACGAGCGCCGTATTCTCAACGTGGTGGAAGAAATGGCAATTGCCTCGGGCACGCCGGTTCCACCGGTTTATCTGCTTCAGGAAGCGGGTATTAACGCTTTCGCCGCCGGGTATGATACCAGCGATGCCGTGATCGGGATCACCCAGGGGGCGATTAATCACCTCAACCGCGAGGAACTACAAGGCGTGGTTGCCCATGAATTTAGCCACATTCTGCATGGCGATATGCGCTTGAACATGCGTTTGATCAGCGTACTTCACGGTGTGCTTCTGATCGGACTGTTAGGCTATATTCTGCTGCGCAGTACGACGTCGCGTGGTCGAGCTGTGCGGCGCAACAATTCAAATGGCAAAGGCGCTGTCGTCGTACTTGCCTTGGGTGTTGCCCTGGCCGTCATTGGTTATGCGGGCACGTTTTTTGGCAACTGGATCAAGGCGGCCGTGAGCCGCCAGCGAGAATACCTGGCCGACGCCTCCGCCGTTCAATATACGCGTAACCCCAATGGCATCGGCCAAGCGTTAATCAAGATTGGCTCCCTTACGCAGGGGGCCAGAATAGAAGCCTCCCAAGCGAGCGAATATAGCCACCTGTTTTTCGGCCAAGGCATGAAGCTTGGTTTCACTCGCTTATTGGCGACCCACCCGCCGATACGCCAGCGCATCAAACGCGTTATGCCAAGCTGGAACGGTGAATTTAACGCGCCGCTAAGTGCATCTTTTGACGGTGACGTGGAAAAAGCGGGAGGTGAGTCAGTGGTTGGCTTTGCAGACACCCCCTCCGCCCACGCTTACTCCAGCGCAGCAACCATGAACGGCACCTCGGCCCGCATGGCGATTGCCTCAATGGGGCAACCCGGCCCACGCCATTTGGCCCAGGCACGTACCATGCTCAATGCATTGCCTAAGCGGCTCGTCGACGCCGCCCACGATCCTTATGCAGTACGCGCATTAATGTACGCACTGCTGTTGAGCCAGAGTATCGAGGTGCGTAAGCAGCAACTGGCATCACTTCAGCAGACAGCCTTGCCCGATGTGTATCGTGAAGTCATGAACCATGCCGGCGACGTGTTAATGCTTAGAGACCAGCTTCGCCTGCCGTTGATGGAATTGGCGTTGCCAGCGTTAAAAAACCTGTCAGTGGATCAGGCCACGCATTTTCGGCACTGCATGGTAGAACTGATCAATGCGGATAATCAGGTCAGCCTGTTTGAGTGGACACTGTATCACTGGCTGGTTCATCACCTGGGCCTGGGAAAGAAAGATAGTGGCCCTGCTGTTCGTAAGCTGAGCGATTTACAGCAGGAGTGCCAGCGGCTGCTCAACGTGCTGGCCTGGGCAGGGCAGAGTGACCACGAAAAGGTAAGCGCTGCGCTAGATGCCGCTGAAAAAGAGCTGCCGTTTGCACTAAACGTAAAAAGAGAGGCCCCTAATATCAAAGCGCTGGGCCCCGCAGTCAGCCGCTTGCGTCGTTTACGACCGCAACAAAAGCCTGCTGTTCTGCAGGCCATGGCCCGCTGTATTGAGCATAGTGGGCAAATAAAGCCCGCAGAGGCCGAGCTGTTTCGCGTCATTGCCGATATGCTGGAATGCCCCATGCCGCCGCTGCTGATAGAAGAGTGATTGAGCGTCGCCATTTTCAAGGCGGGGAGTATCCATAGCATGAATGAGGCAGAGTCCTTGAACCGAGCGACTAACGAGAAGATAGTACTCTGCTCATACAGTACTGATTGGCCAACTCTGTTTGAAGCGAAACGGGCTCGGCTGCTGCCTCTTTTCAACTTCCATGGAATATAACGCCTCTCTGATCGATAGGCGTTGGGCGGCGAAATATAGGTTGGATAGAGAAGCGTATACAGCAGCAAAAAGGGACTTTATTTGCGAAACCCTGAATGGAGGCCTCTAACCAGTGCAGCAGTGAAGCATTATTGGTTTAATAAAAATTAAATTTATGGAGAGTTATTGTCAGTTAAATCGATATAGTGATAAGTGGGTTCGTTATTTAAAGTGTTTGCTCTAGGCTTTCGTTGTTCAGAAAATTATTTCGTCTAATCAAGGGGGGATGATGCCTGCCTACGCTGTTGCTCTCATTCGAGAAACTCGATTCGATCCTGAGGTTAAACACTATTTAGAGCGTATCGACGCAACGCTCGCTCCTTTCTCAGGTAAATACCTTGTTCATGGTGGGCCATACACGCCTCTTGAGGGTGCGTGGGCTGGCGATATGGTCGTCATTGAGTTTCCTACTATGGAACAAGCACAGGGGTGGTATGACTCCGATGCTTATAAGACGATTCGCCCATTTCGTACCCGGCATACCGAGGGCGATGTGCTGTTGGTTCAGGGCGTGCCAGAGGGGCATAAAGGTGCGGATATCCTGGGTTAGCGATACCCGCACCTAACGCGCCGACCTTGATAGTAAGAATGCTGCTTGCTGCTTTTATGCCGGTTCAGATATTTGTGTGTCTCGCCATGTCATCACCTGCAACTCATCAACGAGCCGTTCGACTTTCCTTCTTGCGTCAGCAACTGACTTCGCCAATACCTCCCCGCCTACTTCCTGCCCTTCAATGGCGATATAGTGAATTTTAGTGATGCCAATAAACGCCAGTGCAGTGGCTAAATTGGGCTCCAGGTGGTTGATGTGCGCCATCTTTCCACCGATATCAAAGCCTATCCCGCCTCTGGCAGTAAGAACAACCGCATGCCTTGGCCGGTCAGAAAGTTTTGGAACGTAAGGATCGGTCGGGTTACTCTCATCGATATCCACCGTTCGACCGGGGCGTACTACTTGGTCGATCCACGCTTTGAGGGCGGCAGGCATGCCGAAGTTGTAGAACGGCGTGCCGATCACTACGACATCCGCGGCGATTAATTCATCAACCAGTTGGTCGCTTTCTGCTAGTGCATCCTTCATCCAGGGTGCCCGCTGTTCTTCAGGCGTGAAAGCCGACGCGATCCAGTCGTGGTTGAGAAAGGATGGCGGGTGTTGGCCTATATCGCGATAGGTGATCATGTCTTGCGGGCGGCGTAATTGCCATTGTTTGGCAAACTGATCGGTAAGGTGACGGCTGTGAGAGCCATGATTGTCTGTTCCTGCAATCCCCGGGCGAGCGCTGGCGTCTATATGTAGGATATGCGGCATGGATAGTCTCCTGTTCTGAGCTGAGCTCATCTATGATTAACAACAGACGTAGCTTAGACTTGGATTGTGCGCCGTAACAAACGACCTTTTCTTGCAGGTATAGGTGAGTAAAACTCATTCATGAATTCTCGACGATTACCCTCGCTTTCGGCACTTCGCGCTTTTGAAGCGGCTGCTCGCCATGAAAGTGCCAAACAGGCAGCGCAGGAGCTCTCGGTAACGGCCACGGCCATTAGTCACCAGATTCGTGGGCTTGAAGAGGCTCTGGGCATTGCGCTGTTTGTACGCAGGCCCAGGCAACTGGAATTGACGCCGCAAGGCCGCGAGCTGCAGCAGGTGCTGGAATCTTCATTCGACAATATCAGCAACACCATTGAGCGCTTGAGTACCATGCCCGAGCGCAGGGGCATTACGCTGACGACCACGCCGGTGGTGGCCGTGCGTTGGTTGCTGCCCTGGGTTTGCATACTGCGCGAATCTCACCCAGACATTGACCTGCGAATCCATGCGTCCCACGAGCCCGTTGCGTTAGATGGGGTAACCGCCGACCTTGCCATTCGGCATGGCGATGGACGCTGGCCAGGGTTAGTAGCCGAGAAGCTGTTTGATACCACGTTGATTCCGGCTTGCAGCCCACAGCTTGTTCAGCATGCAGGGGAGGATCTATCGAAGTATCCGCTGATTCACTTTCGACCCCAGGGAGTAATTATATCGCCCATGGATTGGCTGGGTTACCAGAAAACCGCCCAGATTCCAGGGTTGAATGTCGGCGCCGGGCTGGCTTTTTCTGACGAAAGCCACGCTATTTCAGCGGCTGTGGGAGGGCAGGGTGTCATGCTGATGAGCCGTCAACTGATTGAAGATGAGCTGGCCGAAGGGCGCCTGGTACACCCTTTTGGCCCTGAACTTGAAGACCGCGCCTTCTTTTTGGCCTACCCTGAAAGCCGCCGCAACGATCCAACGATGTTGGCGCTTCGCGACTGGGTGATGGCAGTGCCTGGCAGGCTATCAACGCCTTCGGCTTGATAGTATCGTATTTTATACCGTTATCTTACGTGACCTGATGCTTCGCCGTCTGTGAGTTTCATGGCGGAATCTGATTTGGCTCAAATAGCGAGGCTGGGGGAAGAGTCAAAAAGAGTGGCGGAAGAGCGTGGGAGTCGAACCCACCAAAGACTGCTGGCAGCCCCTGCCAGATTTGAAGTCTGGCCGCCCCACCGGGGGTCGATCCTCTTCCTTGAGCGGTTGCCTAGTTCCACAGGGCAGTACGGCGAATGTAGCGTTCATCTTGCACCCGGCGTGTAAAACCTATCCTATCAAAGAATTCGAGAATATGAATGGCCAATTTGCGTCCGGTACCGATGCGGTTGCGAAATTCTGCGACGCGAATAGTGCCGTGCTCGTCCATCAGCTTACGCGCGATATTGGCCAGTTCATGTGTCGCTGAGGCGAGGTAGAAGTGGTCCTTGCGTACTTGGTAGAGCCTGCCGAGGCGAGCGCAGGCTGTTAGCACCCGGCGAACACACTGTTCATCAAGCCCACCGCTTGCTGCCAGGTCGCGAACCCGGGGTGGCTGGAAGGGGACTTCCGCGAGAAGAGGTTCGAGCCGTTGCCAGAGCGCCTCGTCGTGTTCATTAAGTGCTGCGCGATGGCCAGGCAGAGAAATGAAGGGCCCATTGCTATCAAGCTGGCCCGCCTCGATCAGTTGTTTCAGCAGGCCGCGGAAGAGGGGAGCCGGTAACCGAGGGGCGGCCTGGCGATTTAGTCGCTCGCGCTCGGTCCCCAGCATGGCGGGTTCGTTCTGGTGATTACTGGCGATTACTTGGATAATCCGCTCTCTAAGCGATTCGATGGCTTGCCTGGAGAAAGCGCTAACTTCGCCTTCGGCAGTGAGGACTTGACCTGCGGATGCCTCGACCAGCGGCGCTAGATCCTGAACGCTGATATTAAGATTACGCGCCATGCCAGTAAGATCCAGGCCTTCGGGATGGAGATCAAGCGCAGCACTCAGCGGTTCATGAAGATCGTAAGGTGGCTTGGTGTTTGCGCATTCCGCCAGTGCCGCCAACCAGGCTAGGCGAGCGGGAGCGCGCTGACCACGGCGGGGTGGTTCGCCGTCCAGTGCGATTCCGCCACCCAGGGTAATATGCCCGCCATGATCACGGATGACGAAACGATCCCCCAGGCAGGCATGTACCGGGCTATCACAGACCAGTTGGCCCAGCATGCTTTTGCCTGGTTCGAGTCGTTGCCCTTCGAGAAGCGAGACCCGCCCCATGAGATGGGCGGCCCCCAGGTGTATATGGACTGGCGTCCAGTGCTTGAGCGGTGGGGTAGAGTCGAGCAACCTTAGCTGGGCGTCGAGGCGTTTGATGGGCGGCGTTTCCAGTGCATCGGCGACCACCCAGTCGCCGCGACGGATGCGATCCCGTTCCACCCCAGTGCCTGAAAGGTTGAGCGCTACCCGGTCACCCTGGTGTGCCTGATCGCTCTCGCGGTGCTGGCGCCGCAGCTGGCGTACTCTGGCCTTATGGCCGTCGGGTACCAGGCGCACCATGTCACCCTTGGCAATGCAGCCACTGAGGGCGGTGCCGGTCACTACCAGACCGGCACCCGGCAGCGCAAAGACGCGGTCCACGCTAAGGCGGAAATGCCCATAAGCAGAGAGCGCATGCTGTTCGGCCGCCTGGGACCATAGTGTGTCACGCAGTGCCGCTACGCCTTCACCGCTATGGCTCGAGACGTCATACAGCGGCGCCTTGGCGAGCTGGGTCCCTGCCAGCAGTTGGGTGATCTCTTGTCTGACTTCCTGTCGCCGTAGTTCGTCGACTCGGTCGATCTTGGTCAGTGCCACCACGCCGCGGTCGACGCCGAGCAGGTCGAGAATTTGGACATGTTCGATTGTCTGGGGCATTACACCATCGTCGGCGGCCACCACCAGCAGGGCCGTGTCGATGCCAGCACTACCCGCGAGCATGTTATGCAGGAACCGATGATGCCCGGGCACGTCGACAAAGCCGAGCTCGACGCCTGACGCGACTTCGGGATAAGCGAAACCAGCTTCGATGGTCAGCCCACGGGCTTTTTCCTCTTTGAGGCGGTCGGTATCGATACCGGTCAGCCGCTGGATCAGGGCGGTCTTGCCGTGGTCGACATGGCCGGCAGTGCCGACGATCATGGCTGGCCGTCCTGGGACATGTCATGGTGGCTCTCGTAGCGCTGCTTCAAGATCGAGAATTGTGCAGCGAAGGCGTCGACGTCTTCAGGACGGTATAGACAGCGCAGGTCGAGATAGAGAGCACCTTCGTTAAGGCGGCCGATGACCGGACGGGGGAGCTGACGAAACGCTGTCTCGATGCGTTTGAGGCACCGTTCCCTGGCGCGGCGGTCACCGTTTAGTGGGCGCCAGACCAGCGCGTAGCTCGGCAGCCGGTCAACGGGTAGCGAGCCGCTGCCGAGCTGACTCACGCAGGGGGCCAGGGTAACATCGATGTCGTCGAGCAAAGCCTGGGCGGCGGAGAGTAAACGCTCGCCGGTCGCCGCAATCTCGACGTCAGTACGCGTCAACATTGCCAACGTGGGAATGTCTCGCTGGGGCGCGTCACTGTCACGATAAAGACGCAGGGTGGCTTCCAGGGCGGCCAGGGTCAGCTTGTCCAGGCGCAGGGCACGTTTTAATGGATGGCGCTTGATCGTATCGATAAGGTCACGGCGGCCAACAATGATGCCTGCCTGCGGGCCGCCCAGTAGCTTGTCGCCGCTGAAGGTGACAACATCGGCTCCGGCGGCGATTGCCTCGCGAGGTTGCTCTTCATGAGGTAGTCCAAGCGCGGAGAAGTCGGCTAGTGCGCCGCTGCCCAGGTCAACCATGAAGGGGACTCCCTGCGCGTGTGCAATATTCGCCAGTTCGCGCTCGGGCACGCTCTTGGTAAAACCGGTGATGGCGTAGTTGGAGGTGTGTGCCTTGACGATCAACCCGGTGCTCTCGCCCATGGCGGCCTGGAAATCCTTGGCATGGGTGCGGTTGGTAGCGCCTACCTCATGCAGCCGACAGCCTGCCGCGACCATGATGTCGGGCATGCGAAAGGCACCGCCTATCTCAATCAACTCGCCGCGTGAAATGACCGCCTCGCGACCACTGGCCAGAGCGCTCAGAGCCAGTAGTACTGCGCCTGCGTTATTGTTGACCACGGTGGCTGCTTCGGCGCCGGTCAGCTCGCAGAGCAGGGGTTCCACTAGGCGGTCGCGGTCGCCACGGCCGCCGCTCTCCAAGTCGTACTCAAGTGCCATGGGATGGCGGGCGGCTTCGGCCATGGCCTCAATGGCGGGTTCGGCAAGTGGCGAGCGGCCGAGGTTGGTATGAATCACCGTACCGGTCAAATTGAATACGCTGCGGTTGTTAGGCCGTACCAGCTGTTCCAGGCGTTCAAGTACTCGGGCAGTGAGTGTATCGACAGAGAGGGCGGCAAGTTGATGCTCGGCAGCCTCGGAACTACCCGCAAGGCGCGAGCGCTCGCTCTCAAGGGTCAGGCGGATGGCCTGCCTGACCAGGCGCCCACCATGGCGCTGCTGGGCTTGCTGCAGAGTGGGGTGGGTCAGCAGAGTGTCTACGGCGGGCAGGCTGCGTCGAACGTCCATTGTTGTTTTCAATCCATGCCGGGATTCAAATCCCAAGGTATAGCATGGCTGAGCGCGGGTCGTCCATGGTCGCTCGGGGATGCCCTTATTCGCCAACGATGAGCAGCGGGTTGAAGCCGCTACGAAAATACTGCTTTTCCTCGGCAAGCAGAAGATCCAGCGCTAGGCTCGCAAGGTCATCAGCGAGGGGGTCAGCATGTGCATCGAGCTCACGTGGCATGATTTTGAGATAGGAGTGACAGTCGCCACAGGTCTCGGCCTGAGTAGGAAGCAGGCGCTCGCCGCTCTCGTCTTCGAGACTCAGGTAGTCAAGCTTGCCGCTCTGATCGCAGACACTGCACTTGGAACGCTCCAGATACCATTGTGTCGCGCATAGCCCACACTGCAGGTAACGCACCCCGCTGCGTTTAGAATCGATCTGAATGATGCTTGCCACCGGCCGTGAGCCGCAACAGGGGCAGATCGAGCGGGCCTCGGCGGAGGGGCGCTTTGGCGGTTGGGGCAGGGTGCGTGCCAAGCGCAGCCAGGCCACTTGCAACGCTGCCGCTACCAAGGGCATCAGCCCACGCCTTGCTTCAGGGCCGGGACGCGCTTCCAGCACTTCCTGGGCGAGGTGGTCGATTTCCTCCTTGGGCAGCTTACGCAGAGTGTCGAGCAATGGCCGCTGCGCCTCACCAATATGCAAGTCAAGGCCATCGAGAAGTGCGGTGAGTTCACTACGAAAATCGATGTCGCGGCAAAGCGCTTGGGCACCCAGCGGCGGCATGCCGTGCTCCAAGGCCAGCGCAAAGGCGTCCGGCTCGGGCAGCCACGCTGGGGTATTGTGCTCGAGTGCCCGCTGCTGTGCTTGGGAGAGCTGTGCCATAAAGGCCAGGAAATCACGCAGCGGTTCGATACGCTCGGAGAGGTCACGCAGGCGCTGCGCGCGCTGGGCAAAGTGCTCCTGCTCGGGCAGCACCACGGAGGGGGGATCAATAACGCCCATCGGGGCATTGCCATATGCGTGATTCACTTGGGCTCCTCTCTTGTCATGGTCGTGTGCGGCTGCTTGGTCATCTCGCGCTCCTTGCGCTCTTTGTCCATTTCCTCCTCGTACCATAAATCATGATGATGTTTCGCCCAAGGCTTGCTGACCCGGCCACGAATCATGGCGGTGAACGAACCCTTCACCCAGATACCCGAGTAAATGTGGATGATCAAGGTAATGATCGCGAGGAAAGCCACATAAGCATGCCCAGCGGCGGCCAACCGACGTAGTGTGATGGGGACGGCATCGGCAAAGTAGGGTTGCCAGATGAGTAGACCGGTTACCAGCAACAATGGCACGCAGAGCACCATGATCCAGTAAACGAGCTTCTGCCCGGCATTGTTCTTACCTACCGGCGGCAGACGCTCGTCATGATTACTCAGCACGTCCTTGATCTGTTTGAGCCACTGAACGTCATGGCGCTTGATCAGGCTCACCTTGAAGAAGCGGATTGCCATGATCATGAAAAATAGCGTCATACACAGCCCGATATACGGGTGCAGGATGCGCGTCATGATCGGGCCGCCGAACAGGCCGGTTAACGACCAGAAGAAGGGGTGAAAAAAGGGCAGCCCACTGAGCACCAGCATCACGAAGCTGATCGCGACGAGCCAGTGATTGATGCGTGAAAACGTATCATATCGCAGGATGCCTGGATCGGATTTGGCATGCGGTTTTGACTCATTCATGGCTGTTCCTCCTCAGGCTCCTCGTCCTCCACTCCTTCTTCCGGTGTTTCCTTGGGGCCTGCGGTGAGGTAGTGGAAGAACCCGGCAAATGCGGCAAGCCCGATAGCTGCTGAGGCCAGTGGCTTGGTTATACCTTTCCAACCCTCGACCAGAGGACTGATGCGCGGGTCCTTGGGCAAGCCGCTGTAGATCTCCGGTTTGTCGGCATGCTGCAGCACGTAGATCACATGGGTGCCGCCCACTCCTTGAGGGTCATAGATACCGGCATTTTCAAAGCCACGCCCTTTGAGAAAATCGGTGCGCGTTTCAGCGAGATCGAGCATGTCCTCCTTGGTGCCGAACATGATCGAACCGGTAGGGCACGATTTTACACAGGCTGGTTCCAGGCCATGAGAGACACGATCAGAACACAGTGTGCATTTATAGGCCTTGGAATCCTTCTTCGAAATCCGTGGAACATCGAAAGGGCAGCCAGTGACACAGTAGCCGCAACCAATACAGTGCTCGGAGTTGAAGTCAACGATGCCGTTGGCGTACTGGACGATAGCACCAGGTGCCGGGCACGCCTCAAGGCAGCCCGGTTCGGCGCAGTGCATGCAGTTGTCCTTCCGGATCAGCCACTCCAGGTTGCCTTGCTCGTTCTCGTGCTCGTTGAAACGCATTACCTGCCAGGAGTCGGGCGTAAGGTCAGTCGGGTTGTCGTATTCACCCACGCATTCACCCACCTCGTCACGCAAGTCGTTCCACTCAGAGCATGCCACCTGGCATGCCTTGCAACCGATGCAGCGGGATACATCAATCAGCTTGGTGACAGTTTCAACGCTGCCGCTTCGCCTTTGAGGCGAAGGTACTGAGGTCGCTGAGCGGGCGATGATATTCTGCGAGTTGATTTGTTCCCCACGCATGCTCTCCTCCTTGCGTTATAGCTTTTCGACCCGTACCAGGAACGACTTGAACTCCGGCGTCTGGGTATTGGCGTCACCTACAGAGGGCGTCAGCGTATTGGTCAGGTGAGCCTGCTTGGTTTCGCCCAGATAACCCCAGTGAATCGGGATGCCTATCTGGTGCACCGTATGTCCCGCTACCTGCAATGAACGAATGCGTTTGGTCACCACCGCCACCGCTTCGATATGGCCGCGCTTGGAGCTGACGCGGACTCGGTCGCCTTTAGCAATGCCCAGTTCGTTGGCCAGGATTTCGCCAATCTCCACGAATTTTTCCGGCTGGGCGATGGCGTTCAAGCGGTTGTGCATCGTCCAGTAGTGGAAATGTTCAGTGAGGCGATAGGTCGTCGCCGCATGCGGAAACTCCTCGAAGGTGCCGAAATTGGCCCGATCCTGCTCGAACACCCGCGCGCCTGGATTGTTCTTGGCCAGTGGGTTGTTGGGGTGCATCGGGTTGTTGGCGATGGGCGTTTCAAACGGTTCGTAGTGTTCCGGGAAAGGCCCTTCGACCATGCGGTCACGGGCAAAGAACTGCCCTCGGCCCGTCTGGTTCATGATGAAGGGGCCCTGAGCTTCTGTCGGCGCAGATTCCACCGGGAAGTCAGGAACGTCATTACCCACCCATCGATTGCCATTCCACCAGACGACCGCCTTGCGCTCGGCCCACGGTGTGCCGTCGGGACGCGCGCTTGCCCGGTTGTAAAGGATTCGCCGGTTGGCCGGCCACGACCAGGCCCAGCCCAACGTCTGGCCGACGCCGTAAGGGTCGGAGTTGTCGCGGCGGATCATCTGGTTGCCTTCATCGGTCCAACAACCGGCAAAGATCCAACAGCCGCTCGCCGTGCTGCCATCGGCACGCAGCATGCCGAAATCCTCGATCTGCTCGCCCGCCCGGCAGACAATATTGCGCTGTTCATCAACCACGTCCTCGAGTGCCCAACCGTTGTACTCCCGGGCTATTTCGTTGGCGCTGGGTTCTGCCGGGTAACGATAGGGCCAGCTTAGATTGAGCAGCGCATCTGAAAAGGCGCCGCCTTCGTCACGATACATCTGCTGCATCCGCAAGAAGATGCCCGCCAGAATGGCGGTATCGGGAATCGCTTCGCCCGGGGGCGGTGCCGCTGCCCAGAACCATTGCAGCCAGCGTGAGCTGTTGACGATGGAACCGTCTTCCTCGGCAAATGCGGTGGTCGGCAAGCGGAACACTTCAGTATCGATCTCGGCGGTGTTCACATCGTTGAATTCGCCATGGTTCTTCCAGAACTCGGCGGTTTCGGTTCTCAGCGGATCGATGACCACCAAGTACTTCAAGCGGGAAAGCGCCGCACTAGTCTTGGCTTTATGCGGAAAGGCGGCCAGCGGATTGAACCCTTGGCAAATATAGCCGGTGATGTCGCCATGGCTCATCCGCTCGAAGGTATGCAGCACGTCATACAGGGTCTCGCTGAGCTTGGGCAGCCAGTCATAGCACCAGTTGTTTGTTTCGGTGGCCACATCGCCGAACCAGGCTTTCATCAGGCTGATATGAAAACGCTCGTAATAGCGCCAGTAGGACACTTCACCAGGCAGGAGGTCCGGGCGGGAGCGATCAAGGATATAGGCGTCGTAATCCTGCTCATCGGCCTCGGGCAGCGACATGTATCCAGGTAGTAAGTCCGAGAGCAGCCCGAGGTCGGTCAGCCCCTGGATGTTGGAGTGCCCACGCAGAGCGTTGACGCCGCCCCCGCGCATGCCCATGTTGCCAAGTAACAACTGGAGCATCGCCGCAGTGCGAATGATCTGCGAGCCGATCGAGTGCTGCGTCCACCCCAGTGCGTAGAGGATCGTCATGGTCTTGTCGTCCACGACGGTCGCGGCGACCATGTCCCAGACGTGCAGAAGCTTGTCGCGGGGCGTACCGCACACTGAAGAGACCACATCAGGGGTGTAGCGGCTGAAATGCGCGCGCATCAATTGGAATACGCAGCGGGGGTGTTGGAGCGTATCGTCGCGCAGGGCATAGCCTTCGTCGTTATACTCGTACCGCCAGGTCTCTTTGTCGTAGTCGCCATTCTCGGCGTTGTAGCCGGTGAACAGGCCATCCTCGAAGCCGAAATCCTCGCGCACGATGAGGCTCGCGTCGGTGTAGGCGCGTACATACTCATGATGGATCTGATCGGTTTCGATCAAGTAGCTGATCAGACCGCCCAGAAAAGCGATATCGGTGCCGGTACGAATTTCCGCGTAGTAGTCCGCCACCGCTGCCGTGCGGTTGAAGCGGGGATCGACCACCACTAAACGGGCATCGTTGTGCTCCTTGGCTTCCATCACCCAGCGAAAACCAACGGGATGCGCCTCGGCGGCATTGCCACCCATGACGAGAACAAGATCAGCGTTGCGGATGTCGACCCAGTGGTTGGTCATGGCACCGCGACCGAATGTTGGGGCAAGACCTGCCACCGTCGGTCCGTGTCAGACGCGCGCCTGGTTGTCGAGTACCACCATGCCAAGGCTGCGGACTATCTTCTGTGTCAGGTACGCCGTCTCGTTGGTCGAGGCGGACGCCGCCAGCATCCCGGTCGTGGTCCAGTGGTTGACGGTATTGCCTGCATCGTCCTGGGTGACAAAGTTGGCGTCGCGATCATCCTTCATGTGCCGGGCGATACGTGTCAGCGCGTCGTCCCAACTGATGCGTTTCCACTCATCAGTGCCGGGTTCGCGTACCTGAGGATACTTGAGGCGCGATTCACTCTGGATGTAGTCGAGCAGCCCCGCACCCTTGGGACACAGCGAGCCGCGACTGACCGGATGATCCGGGTCGCCCTCGACATGGTAGATGTTATCAATGCTGTTGATCGCCCCATCGCCGCGGCTATAGAGCAGCACGCCGCAGCCCACCGAGCAGTAGGTGCAGTTGCTGCGGGTTATCTTGGCGCCGGTAAGCTTGAACTGGCGAACTGAGGCGAGCGCGGGCTCAGGTGCAAAGCCCATCATGGCCATACTGGAGGTGGCCATGCCGACTGCCCCGAGTTTAAAAAACTGTCTTCGCGTAACCTTCAGAGTCATCCCGGCCTCCTATCGATTTGTTCTGAATGTCGTCACTTCCTGAGATGGCATATCCGTTAAGCATAGTGCGTCTGTTCTTGTTTGTCGGTGCGTCGCGGTGTCGTTTGTCCAATGAGAAGGTTGCCACTAGGGCTTGCTATTAACGGCTTATTCGGGCGAATCGGACGTGCTGCCCTGAGATTCACCGTCTTCCCGGCGCCCACTGTCGTCGGCACCCAGCGGTTCATCCGGCAAAAGTGCTTCCTCGCGCTCAGGTGTCTCGGTTTCGTAGGTGGACCCAGCATCGGGCTGAGAGTCCGACGTCTGGAACATGGCATCGCCCCGGGATTGACCACCACCGGTGGTCTCATCCTCCTGATCCATATTCGCCCCGGTAATGCCGCTGGTGGTACCCGCCGTGCCGGTATCTATATTCGGCTTCTCGGGCATGGCGTTGGGAAGTACGCCGCTTTCATTCTGAGGCGCTGCTGGTTCGGAGGCCTGAAGCGTGATGGTGGCGCCAGTGCTTAGCAAGGCAACAAGGAGGGGGAGCGTGCGTCGTATCATGCTGGAACTCCTCGAATGAGCTAAGTCGAATGGGTCAAGGCCTCTGCCGCTGAGCGATCCACACTGGCTACTATTTAAGGGCAGCGATGCCGTATCTACCTTCTGTATAGACAGTCGCGCCGCTTGGCGCAAGAATATGGGTTAAGAGGTGTTCATCCCGTCATCGTTATTCTACTTCTTACTCCCACTGGTACTTTTTCTCTTTGTATAGCTCTTTTTTGGCTTGCTCGTACGCTTGGCTGGGCTGCGGACTCCATGGACCGGGTGGGTGCCAGATTTTGTGCACGGGATTAGCGGGTGTTTTCTCTATGACGGGGCCAAGAAATTCCAACACCGCTACGACAACCTCCGAAAACGCCTCCGGCACATGGTCTTGGCCAAGGCGCTTATGGAACGCCTGCCATTGTGGCTGCTTGCTGTCCACGAAAGCGGTAGAAAAAGGGTTAGTTTCAGGGAGTGCCGTATGTCGGTTAGCAAAGGTTCTTGTTATAGCGCCATCCAGGTTCGAAAGCGTGAAAGAGTGCTGCCGCGAAAGTATCCAAATATCGTAAAAGTCTTTCATGCGGTTGTTCAATTCACCCAGATGGACCATCGCCTGAAACTTCTCAGCAATGGATGATTCCGGTGTATAACAAAGAATTCTGTCGGTAGGGAAGCCTAGTAGGCCGGGAAATGTCTGCCAGGAAGGCAGCGGAAAAATAATGTCGCCAAAACCAATATCCAATTGCATGGGGATTTTGGCATTATCGAGAAATCCGGTAAACGTCACCCTAATCCCTTGATAGTCGGCGTCTTCGGTAATGGTTTCGGCTTTTAGCGTATTTAAGTCAAACGATAATCCATCATCCATTACGCCCGTAGCCAACACATCGCTCACTTGGGCCAGAATGGCATCTGGGCGATTGCTTGTTTGACCCAGCATATCGATATCACGCGTCGGCCGAATGTCCGGCCCCTGCATAACCCAAAGCAGTAGGGCACCCTTTAGCGTAAAACTGCGGTTATGAGTCGATTGGCTAAGCCGGTAAAGAAACCGCTCCATAGCGAAGTACTGTAGTAACTCTTGGAAGGGGCGTTTTTCTTCTCGGGATTTATTCAGCAACTTCTGGCGCACAGACGCGGCGATGTTTTTGGCCACCGTAGTCTCCTGTCATCTTGTTGGTTCGTTGACTGAGTGATTCCGCTCAAAGCTTGGCCTCTACATAGGGCGCCATCACCTTCGCAACTCGGCAGATGCTGGCGTATTCCATCAGTTTCCCAGGCCGGAATGTTTTACGGTTGCGGTAGAGCTCAAGCGCCTCCAGCACCACATCCATGCCGATACGGTTACGGAACTTGAAGCAGTCCGCCAGGGTTTTCTCCGGGTTGTAGACCTGTAGCGTGATGTCATCTACTTCTACCTGCTCGATGCCTGTGCTGAAGGCCTGCCCTGAGAACCGATAACCGGCCACCGGCGGATAATCCAGAACCGGCAGACGGGCATCCCGTTTCACCGCTAGATGCACTTGGTGAGGAATCTGGGTGGTAATGCCGTGCCAGTCTAGCGCCGAAATCAAGCAGAGCACGGCATGGGGAAAACGGGTGGCGGTGGCCACCAAATCTGGATTATCAATCGGGGGAAGGTCCGCCAGTCGATAGAGGCCACGGCTGACCGGCTCAATCAGCCCTTCATCACGAAGGCGATAGAACTGGTACCGGCTGATACCCAGTGTCAGGGCCTCACTCAGGCGAAGCTTACCGCCTTGCTGGCGGAACAGGGTTTGAAGTTGAGTCCGAAAAGATCGGGCGGAGCAGGATTCAGACAAAGTGTCACCACTTGTTTATATGTGGTGATACTTTGTCTGATCGCGCTTGAAGATTCAAGCGGCAGCTTCGTCGGGGGTGTTGGACTGGTCGAGCGCAAGCAGTTTCTTACAATGCGTAGCATCCATGGCGTACGTGAACTTTCTGTTCAGGCGATAATGAAATCGGGGCCTAGCTCTAATAAAAAAAGGCATGACAGGCTTTAGTGTAACAAGGTGTCTTATAGGTGTTGGGGGCCGTGTTTCATTAACTTGCTGGCGTCGCCAAAGTTGAACCCCCAGTCAGCGTTGCTTGGCAGGTTTGCGTTTCATATAGCTGGCGCGTTTGGTTTTAGTGCTTTTCCTTGGCTTTGCCGGGCTACCCGCTGCACCTTGGGCTGTTTGCAAACTCTGCCTGAGTTTGTTCGCGTCACTTTGTTCGAGCAGGGCGCGAAGGTCTTCCAGCAGGGCCTGCTGAAAAGCGCCTGCATCATCCTGCTGTTCTGAAATGGCGCGCAAGCGCTGCTCCCAAAGGGCGGTGCGTTCCGGCGTGCTGACGGCGCTGGGTAGGGCGGTGATTAACGCGTTCCCCAGTTTGGTGGCACGTAGGGCTTTTTGTTGGCGCACCAGGTAGCCGCGTTGCACCAGGGTTTCGATGATACCGGCGCGGGTGGCTTCGGTACCCAGGCCATCGGTGTCCCGTAAGGTCTTGCGAACGTTCGGGTCATCCACGTAGCGGCCGATGTTCATCATCGCCTTGATTAGGCTGGCATCGGTAAACGGCTCGGGTGGGCGGGTTTCCTTTTCCTCTACGCCTGCACCCAGCGCTTTGCAGTGCTCATTTTGGGTAAGCGATGGCAGCGGCGGCGCTTCTTCTTTCGTGGTGAAAAGCGGTTTCCAGCCAGGGTCGAGAATGCTTTGACCGCGGGCACGGAACGCCTCGTTTAACAGGGTGAACTCGGCTTTCACTTCAAAGGTGCGAAAAGGGCGATAGAACTGGGCCATGACGTTGCGCACCACCAGCCGAAACACGTGGCCTTCGGTGGCCGAGAGCTGACTGAAATCAGCAGGCTTGCCGGTAGGCGCCAAGGCGTGGTGGGCACCCACCTGCTTGTCGTTCCACGCCTTTGAGCGCAGCGAGAAATCGGCACCATTCAGCCATTGCCTGAGTGTGTCATCATTTTGGCAGGCGCCGGTTAAACTGCGCTGGGCAAGGGCCAAGTGCTCTTCGGGCAGATAGCGACAGTCGGAGCGCGGGTAGGTGATCAGCTTGTGCTGCTCGTAAAGGCGCTGGCAAATATCCAGCACCATCTGTGCGGAAAGCCCAAAGCGTCGGGCGGCATCGACCTGAAGTGCGGAAAGCGAGTAGGGCAGCGGCGGCGCCTGACGTTTTTCCTGCTGGTCGAGCTTGGTGAGCTGGCCGATAGCTCCCGGCAATTGGGCGGCCAGTGCATCGGCAGGCGTGCGGTCAATCAAGCGGCCTTGATCATCCAGCGGCTGGTGTTCCTTGGGTGCCCACCAAGCGCGTAGCTGACCTTTTTCAACCTGTAAGTCCACCCAGAGCGGATAGAACGGGTACGGCCTGAAATCTCGAATGGCGTTATCGCGGCGCACAATCAGCCCGAGTACCGGTGTTTGCACACGGCCAACGGAAAGTACACCATCGTGGCCCGCCTGGCGGCCGGTGAGTGTCCAAGCACGGGTCAAGTTGATGCCATACAGCCAGTCAGCGTGTGAACGCGCTTGCGCTGCCTGAAAGAGCGGCTGGAATTCTTGATTGGAGCGCAGTTTGGCGAGGGCGCGACTGACCGCTGGGCGGTTCAAGTCGCTGATTAACAGGCGTTGGACCGGGCCACGGTACTTCAGGTGCTCGATCACTTCCTGCACCAGTAGCTGGCCTTCTCGATCCGGGTCGCCAGCATGAACAACATCAGTGGCCTGCTTGATTAACTTGCGAATCACCGCTAGCTGCCCACGCGCTTTATAACGCGGTGCCAGCTTCCAGGTGCCAGGCACAATGGGCAAACGGTCCAGCCGCCACTGTTTATCGGCGGGGTCGTAGGCCTCTGGTGGGGACTGCTCAAGCAGGTGGCCCAAACACCAGGTCACGGTGGTATCACCGCACACAATAGCGCCTTCCTGGCGTTTGGAGCTTCCCGGCAGCGCTTCAGCAATGGCCCGGGCAAGGCTGGGTTTTTCGGCAATAATCAAGCGCATGCGAAGCGTGGCCTTAACGTCTGTTCGAAATGCGCCTATGGTAACAGTAGCGGTGACTTATAGGGCAGGGCAGTGGGGATTGATATGCGCGAACGCGGTAGAACACGCAGGTTAGTGGGCCTGGGTGCACGCACGGGTGGTGCGCTGCTTAAAACGCGCTTGGGCGGCCAGGCGGATTGGCGTGCGTTAGGTGAGGCGCTGTTCGAAGGGCTTTCCGAGCTTAAAGGCCCGGCAATGAAGCTTGCTCAAATGATGTCGCAGTGGGACGACCTGTTGCCGCCCGATTTAGCCGATGAGCTGGCGCGCTTGCAGCGCCAGGCAGAGCCGATGCCTTGGCCGCGTATCCATGAAGCCTTGGTGCTTCAGTACGGCGATATCCATGAGTATTTTACCGAAATTGAAGAGCGGCCTTTTGCCAGCGCTTCCATGGGCCAGGTGCACAAGGCAGTCACCCTTGAGGGCAAAACGGTGGTGCTGAAAGTGCAGTACCCCGGTTTGGCGGATGTACTGGAAAGTGATTTAAAACAGGTGCGGCGCATTATCGGGCTGGGCCGTTGGTTCAAGGTGCCTCAGGCGCGCCTGGATGCGCTGTTTGAAGAGCTGGCGGCGGGGCTTCGCGATGAGCTGGATTATCAGGCAGAAGCAAACGCCCTGGCGCGGTACCGAGAGCGCTACCAGAGTGATTCTCGAATCATCATACCCAGGCCGCTGTTTGAGCTTTCGGGCCAACATGTTCTGGCCATGTCTTACGTGCCCGGTACGCCGCTACGTGAGCTGGAAAGCGCCGATGATACAGTGCGCCAGAAGGTGGCCACTACGCTTGCCGACTGGATTACCCAGGAGCTGTTTACCCACGGCGAGCTGCATGCCGACCCGCATGCCGGCAATTTCGCGGCAGATGAGCAAGGTCGGCTGATTATTTACGATTTTGGTGCTGTGATTGCGGTGCCCGAAGCGCGAATTGAGGCGATGATGCAATTGCTCAGCGCCACGCTTGATCACGACCCCATGGCCATGGATGACGCACTCGTCAACTTGGGTGGCCGTCAAGGTCAAGGCGCACCGCTGGCGCTCTACCGCGAGGCTGCGGAAAGTGTTGCTCCACTGTTTGAACCGGGGGAGCAGGATTTCAGCGATGTGCGCGTACACCGCCGCCTGCGTGAGCTGTCGCCCAAAGTGTGGGCGGCGATGGACCGCTTGCAGCCTCCCGCGGATACGCTACTTCTCTCGCGAGCATTGAATGGCCACTACTGGAATCTGGTGCGTTTAAAAGCGCGGCTGGATATGCACGCACGGACTGCGCCGCTGGTTGAGCGCCCAGGCCACCTATAAGCAGTTCACCGCTGCGGCCATGCCCACCTTCATGGTAAGCTATTGCGCTTTTAAACACAGTGGAGACGGCAATGCTAGCGGTATGGGTCGATCAGCTGCTGGGATTTGCCTCCGGGGCACTCTCGGCAATCAGGCAGCAAGAACACTATCCCGACTTTATGACTTGGGTGCGCGATGAAGGCGCCAAGTCATTTAACGGTGATGTCGCCACCGCCCAGGCGCTGGCCCCTATTTTATGGTCACAAACGCCGTTGGCCAGGCTGGATTTTGCCAGTGAACCGCTGGCGACGCCCGGGCGTAACGAGGCTTGCTGGTGCGACTCTGGGCGCAAGTATAAGCAGTGCTGTTATCGCGTTGATTTCCCCACCGACATTCCAGAGCAGATGATGTGGATGTTGTCGCTGCGTGAATGGAAGGGCGCTACGCTGAAGTCTGCGTTGGAGAGCCGCCAAGCGCCGCCCCAAGCACTGCTGGAAGCGGGGCTTATTGCCGCCGAAAGCGGCCAAACGGGCCGGGCGATGCAGATTCTGGAGTCACTGTTTGATGGTAGTGACTGGTCGAGGTTGCCAGAGCAAGCCGAGCCCGCCTTTGAAATCCTGCTGGATATCTATCAGGAGCGTGGCTTTACCCGCAAACGGGCAGACCTTCTGGATGAAGTGATGGAGCGCGGGCCGCTGTTTTTACGCGGTGTTGCCCTTGAACGGCTCTGTTTAATGCATTTGGATAATGATGATTTGGACAGCGCCCGGGCAGCCTTTGTCAAAGCCCAGCAGGCCCTGCCTGATTCGCCCACACTTGCGTATATTGAGGCGATGTTGCTGCTTCATGAAGGCCATGAAGAAGAAGCCAAGGCGCGGGCTAATTTCTGGTATCGGCGTCTGGTGCGCCAGGGGGATCTTGACGAAGAGCAGTTGGATTTTCTTGCGGCACTTGCTGATAACCCTGGGGCAACGCTTGCGGATCAGCTGTTAAGCGCGGAAGAGGATCTGGCCACGCCGCTGGTATCCCTGCAAACACTGCTTGCTGTCCTTCCTACAGCGCCCAAACTTGATATTAGCAGCGACCCGGAAAGCGGCCATTTGCAGTATGTGACCACCGCCCGTGAAGCGACCTTGTTCGCCGCTTGGCATGAGCAGTTCCAGGTAATGGTCGATGAAGAGGTGGCCTTGGGCTTTCGCGATGACCCGTGGGGCAATGCAGAGGAGTGGATGTCAGCGCTCTGCGCACACCCTGAGTGGCTGGATGCGCCTCAGGTCGTTCAGGATGTCACTCTCGCGCTTACCAGCCGTTTTGGAAGCCTTCCGTGGATGGCGCCAACCCTGCTGGAACCACTGGCGGTGCGTCTTTCACGCTGGCTGGAACAGGCCCGAGCCGCAGGCAACGGCAGCCTGTGCTGGGATGACGCTGACAATGCCATGCTGCTGCGTACAGGGTTGGCGCTCGTGGTCGGCATGGAGCGCGGCGCACGCCAGCATTCACGCGAGCTGGCTGAAGAGTTGTTAGCCATCGACCAGGAAGATAGCCTGGGCCTTAAAGAGTTGGTGCTTGACCAGCTACTGCGCGATGACCGCAACCAGGAAGCGCTGGCACTCACTGAGGAGTCGGAAGACGATGATGGCTCACTGGTGCTGGGGTTACTCATGGGGCGCACGTTGGCGCTTTATCGTTTAAACGAGCATGAGGCGGCCGAACGGGCGCTTGGCGACGTCACCGCGCATAATCGTCATGCGCTTGAGATGATCTGTGCGGAAAAACCGCGCCCAGCGACCCCCTATGCCGATGGCCAAGTGGAGCCAGGTTCACGTGCTGAGGCGTGGCAGTACCGTACGCTGATGCGTGATCAGTGGCGTACCACGCCAGGTGCACTTGAGTGGCTGGATAGCCACCGCTAATCCTCTTCTTATGTACGAAAGCTTACTCTTCCCACAGCCGCTCAACGCGGCTGTGGGGGGGGCACCAGCTGCTTGTCGCGGCTAATCCAGATAGCCAGCAGAATGGCGGGTAACCCCAGCAACGTAGCAACGATAAAGAACGTGACATACCCCTGGGCGCTAACCACTAGCCCGCCAAAGCCGCTTAAAAACTTCCCCGGTAGCGTCATCAATGATGAAAACAACGCGTACTGCGTTGCCGTATATGCACGCGATGTGAGCGTAGAGAGAAACGCAATAAACACGGCGCTTGCCAATCCATTGGCCAGGTTATCGCCGATGATGGTGACCACCAGCATGGGGACCTGGTTGCCGATCAATGCAAGTACCGAGAACAGCAAATTGGTGAAGGTGGCGGCAACGGCCCCCAGTATCAGCACCGGCCCAATACCGTAACGTGCGACCAGTAACCCGCCCAGAAGACCGCCGCCAATACTCATGGCAATACCGAAGATATTGGTCACATTGGCAATCGTTGCCAGTGAAAAGCCAAGGTCGATATAGAGCGGGTTAGCCATCGACGCCATGGCAAGATCGCTTATTCTAAACACTGCAATGAATACCAGAATGCCCAGCGCTTTTACCCCATAACGACGAAAGAAATCGGTAAAGGGGCATACGATGGCGCCGATAAACCAGGCGCCCATGCGGCGTAGCACTTTAGGTTGGCCACGGCTAGCGCGAATAAACGCACGTACTTTGGGTTCATGAATTAACTGCACTGAGAGCGACGCTCGCTTGGGCTCGGGGCGAATCAGCACGGTGAGTACACCCACGCCGACGAGCGCCGCCATGGTTAAGTAGGCCACGTCCCAGGAAATGGCTGACGCTACATAGAGCGCCCCGGCGCCTGCGGCCAGCAGGCCACCCCGGTAGCCGATAATGTAGGTAGATGCCATGGCAGCCTGGACGTCGTCATCGGCGGACTCAATGCGGTAGGCATCAATCGCAATATCCTGGGTAGCTGAGCCAAACGCCACCAGCAGCGCAAACGCGGCTACCACGCCAAGATTGCCTTGGGGATTAACGCCTGCAAGACCCACAAGCCCCGCTGCAATCATCGCTTGGGCCAGCAGCATCCAGCCTCGTCGCTGCCCGAATATGCGCGTGAGGACCGGCAGGGCGAGCCTGTCTACCACGGGCGCCCAGAAAAACTTGACCGAGTAGAGCATTCCTATCCACGCGAAAAAGCCGATGGCGGCGACGTCAATCCCGTCGCTACGTAGCCAGGCCGACAGCGTAGAAAAAACCAGTAAGAACGGTAAGCCCGCGGAAAACCCCAGAAACAGCATGGTAATAACAGGTGCCCGAAAGTAAATCGCCAGCGCGGCTAGCCAGCTACGCCGGGGTAAAGGGGTGGGCATATCGTTCAACTCCAGAAAAGACGTTGGCTTGAGCCAAGTGATAAACTGCATCAATGTTTATGACAATGTTGATAGCTTACCGGAGAGGAGTTTTCCATGTCGATCACGGCACATCAGGTCGTTACGTTGCACTATGTGCTTAGCGATGTTTTAAGCGATAACAGTGAGCAGGTATTGGATGATTCACGCGCCAGCAATAAGCCCCTTGAGTATCTGCATGGCCACGACAACATCGTGCCTGGGCTTGAGCGCGCACTAGCTGGCCTAAAGGCCGGTGATGAAGTAACGGTGACGCTTTTACCTGAAGAGGCCTATGGCCTGCGCAATGAAGGCTTGGTACAAGAAGTCGGCCGTGGCTCGTTTGGTAACGCCGACTTAACGCCGGGCAGCCGCTTTCAAACCGAAGGTGAGGCCGGGCCGCAAATTGTAACGGTAGTGAGCGTGGCAGGAGACCGAGTTACCGTAGATACCAATCATCCGTTGGCAGGGCGTACGCTGAGCTACCAGGTAAACATTCTGGAGCAGCGTGAAGCAACGCGGGCGGAACTGGCAAAAGGACACCCACTTCCGCCGGGAACCGAGCATGCCAAGGTAGAGGATCGTAAAGTGCTTTAAGTTGAGCTGCGTTAAGCGCGTCTCAGCGTGGGTGTTTAAGGGCTGTATTAAAATGGCTCAAAAAGGTTCGTGGCACCTTCTTAAAATTTGACCCAGGTCAGAGACTGATATACTGCGGCTCGATAAGATGATGACCAGTTAGCGCACAGAAGCCGCTTTAGGCTGGGGAGTCCCAAGCGGTGTGTCAGTGACAAAAATGCGAGTATTGTCACTCATTTTCTTGGTTAGTAGGCGCGTGGCGACGCCCGTTATGGATGCAGCATGCCACGCAAGAAAATGCCTGCTAAGCCTTGCGTCAGGGGAGGGGGTTTACTTTAAGAAGTAAGCTTCCTTTTTACCGGCCCACTCCACTGGGCCGGTTTTTTTTGTCTGCGACATAGCGATGAGTACGTACAAGCGTTGCTAAGCCTGTGCGGTTGAAGTCGAGAGGATCACCGCCGTGTTGAGACACGGCGGCGGGACGAGATGCTGCTTTACTGAGCCGTGGGGTGTGCGCTGGCTTTTTCGAGCAGGAAATCGACAATGTCATCTGCTGGAATCATGGTCGCTTCACTGTCACGGCGGCCCTTGTATTCAAGCTCGCCGTTATCCAGACTACGGTCGCCAATTACCAAACGATGAGGAACGCCCATGAGTTCCAAATCAGCAAACTTAACGCCTGGGCGTGTATCGCGGTCATCAAGCAGTACATCCAGGCCTGCAGCTGTTAACGCTTGGTAAAGACGCTCTGATTCTTCGCGAACGCGCTGGGATTTATGCGCATTCATGGGCACCAGCGCGACCTGGAAAGGTGCAATCGCGTTAGGCCAAATAATACCGGACTCGTCGTGGTTTTGTTCAATCGCTGCCGCCACTACACGAGTAATGCCAATGCCGTAACAGCCCATCCACGGATGGCTGGTTTTGCCGTTGTCGCCCAGCACGCTCGCATTCATGGCTTCAGAGTATTTTTGACCCAGCTGGAACACGTGGCCGACTTCAATACCGCGCTTGATCGACAGCGTGCCTTCACCATCCGGTGACGGGTCGCCTTCAACCACTTTACGTAAATCGGCGACCTGGGGCAGGGCAACGTCGCGCTCCCAGTTAATGCCAAAGTAGTGCTTGCCATCAATATTCGCGCCCGCGCCAAAGTCACTCATCAAGGCAACGCTGCGGTCAATGATGACCGGCATTTTAAGGCCGATAGGACCTAGTGAGCCAGGCCCCGCGCCTACAGCAGCACGAATTTCTTCTTCGTTTGCCATGGTGAGCGGCGTCGCTACCTGAGGAAGGTTTTCTGCCTTGACGTCATTAAGCTCGTGGTCGCCGCGCACCAACAGCGTAATCAATCCGCCTTCAGCAGCATGAACCATCAATGTTTTTACGGTTTTTTCGATAGGCAGCTTAAACTGTTCAACCAGTGCTGCGATGGTTTTGGCGTTGGGCGTCTCTACAACGCGCATTTCTTCACTGGGCGCTGCGCGCTGTACATCGCTACCTAACGGTGCCGGTAAGGCTTCGGCTTTTTCCATGTTGGCGGCGTAGTCAGACGCATTCGAGAACACGATATCGTCTTCGCCGGAGCTTGCCAGTACATGGAATTCGTGAGAGCCGGTGCCGCCGATAGAGCCGTTATCCGCAATCACCGGGCGGAAGTCCAGCCCCAAACGGGTAAAAATTCGCGTGTAGGCGTCGTACATGGTCTGGTACGTCTCTTGCAGCGACGCTTCATCCAAATGGAAAGAGTAGGCATCTTTCATGATGAACTCGCGCGAGCGCATCACTCCAAAGCGTGGGCGGATCTCATCACGGAATTTGGTTTGGATCTGGTAGAAGTTAATCGGCAGCTGCTTATAGCTTGCTATCTCTTTGCGCACCAGGTCCGTAATGACTTCTTCATGGGTCGGGCCTACGCAGTAGTCACGATCATGGCGGTCTTTTACGCGTAGTAATTCAGGGCCGTACTGCTCCCAGCGACCAGACTCCTGCCATAGTTCTGCCGGCTGAACGGCGGGCATCAGTACTTCCTGACCACCGGCACGGTTCATTTCTTCGCGAACAATCGCTTCTACTTTACGCAGTGTACGCAGACCCAGAGGGAGCCAAGTGTACAGGCCAGAGGTCAGGCGGCGAATCATCCCGGCACGCAACATCAACTGATGGCTAATGACTTCGGCGTCGGCCGGGGTTTCTTTTAACGTAGCGATTAATAATTGGCTGGCGCGCATGGGAGATAGCATTCCTTGATAGTATAAAAGCCGCTGGTTTAGCGTTGAATGAGGCTATTGTACGGCTTAGCGGTTAGCGCGGCAAAATACTGCCATCAGCATGCCCGTCATCCAGGGGGCTGTTTGTGTTAATATGAACGCGTTTTCACATGTGCTCGCGGGCAGTTTTCCTGTAAAGCTATCTTTTAAAGCTACCTTTTTGCCTGCGCGCTGTTTTAAATTTTTGAGAGAATCTTGATGAAGCAAACTGTACGCCGTTGGTTATCGGGAGCCGTTGTGGGCGCCTCCATTATTGCATTGACTGGTTGCGGTACCCTGTTTCATCCAGAGCGGAAAGGCCAATTAAGCGGCCAAATTGACCCGGTAGTGGCCATTGCCAACGGTGTGGGGCTTCTGTTTTTCATTGTTCCCGGTGTTATTGCCTACGCGGTCGACTTTTCAAATGGCACGATCTACCTGCCCAGTAATAACAGCGCTTCTGTCGATGTTCTACACCTTGATCGTGACTTAAATCTGGCGTCACTTGAAAAGTTGTTGTCCGACAAGGCGGGCCAGCCGGTTAGCCTGGAAAGCGAGCTGGTAATGATTGAAGAAATGAGCAACCTTGAAGAAGCGCTGGCAATGGTGCGGATGTCGGGTGTGATGGATGAAGAGCGCCTGGCGACGATGTAACGTTTAAAGCCCTACATCAACAAACCTTCATTGAAGAAAACGAGATCCCAGGGCTGTACTGTAAGTCTGCCTGGGGATCTCGTTTTTTATTGGTTGTTGGTTATTAATGATTAGTTATTGGTTGGGCGCCGTCAGCTTTAAGGTGATTAAACCCGCGATTAACCCCCAAAATGGCCCAGCAATACCCAGTAGCGTAATGCCTGAACCGGTCAACAAGAAAGTGACGATGGCGGCATCACGATGTCGGCTATCGGCAAAAGCACTGGCTAGCCCGCCTGCCAGTGTGCCAAGCAGCGCGATACCCGCCAGGGCAATCACCAGTGCGCTGGGTAGGGCGTTAAACACGCCGGTCACCGTCGCGCCAAAAATCCCCATAATGGTATAAAAAATGCCAGCGGCCATGCCAGCCGTGTAGCGGCGCCGTGGATCAGCGTGGGCATCAGGGCCTATGCAGACAGCGGCACTGATCGCCGCCATATTGAGCGCAAAGCCACCAAATGGTGCAAGCAGCAGGCTTGCGCCGCCTGTCCAACTGATAAGCGGTGAGCTGTCAGGTTGATAGCCTGCCGCGCGTAAAACCGCCACGCCTGGTAGATTTTGGGTCGCCATGGTAATGATAAAAAGTGGAATGCCCACGCCAATCAGGGTCGTTAAGGAGAATGCAGGCGCAGTAAAAACGGGCATGGCCGGAGTCAATGGAATATCGTTTAAATTGATTTGCCCCTGCGCAAATGCAAGCCCCAGCCCGGTGACGAGTACGCCGGGTACCGCAAGGGTGGGCCATAAGCGACGGCCTGCTATCCAGGCGGCCAGCATAACGAGTGGGATTAGCCACTGTGTCTCGATAACGTTAAACAGCCCCAGCCCAAAGCGCAGCAGAATACCGGCCAACATGGCGGCTGCTATCGCGCCTGGTATATAGCGCATTAAGCGATCAAACAGCCCCGTTACGCCGCATAGCGTAATAAGCAGCGCTGAGAATAGAAAAGCGCCAATAGCTTCATCAAGCGGGATACCCGGCAAGCTAGTGGCCAGAAAGGCGGCGCCTGGCGTCGACCAGGCGGTTAGCATCGGCATGCGGTAACGCAGCGAAAGCCCGAAGGAGGTAACACCCGTGCCAATTCCCAGCGCCCAGAGCCAGGAGCTTATTTGCGCTGCGGATGCGCCGCTAGCCTCTGCGGCCTGAAAAATAATCGCTGCTGAACTGGTATAGCCAATGACGACGGCAACAAACCCAGCCGTCACCGTTGATAGGCTAACATCCCGCCAAGCCGAGTTGTGTGGCCGTGGCGAGGTGGCATGCTCTTCGCTGGATGGCGCCTCCATGGTATCTCCTCGCTAACGCTTATTAGTAAATGTGCGTTATAGCGCACAGTTGTGTAGGCTACCACCGTGCGCTATAGCGCACAACGCCATTAAGAAGGCCTTACCCTAAAGAGATATGCGCCGTTTAAGGGGCCCTTGCTCATGAGCTTGGGCGGCGATACGTAGCTAAAAAAGCAACAGAACATGCCGGCCCGAAGGGCTGGCGAAGTGAAAGTCATTATCAGCACGGAAAGATACGCATCGCGGTGCCGATTAAATGCGTGTGTCGCTTTGACGAGTGAGTCAGTAAACTTCTTTTATGGCGTTAAAGGGGGAGCCCTATGGCGAGTGAAGTTCACACCATTGCTGAACATATAGCCAGCACGGTTAAGCAGTTACGCAATAAACAGGGCTGGAGCCTGGATCGCACAGCGGCTGAAACAGGCGTAAGCAAAGCCATGTTAGGGCAAATCGAGCGTGGTGAGTCGAGCCCGACCGTATCAACGCTGTGGAAAATCGCCAGTGGCTTTCGAGTGTCGTTTTCTACCCTATTCGACAGCCAAAAACCGGTTCAGGGTGAGCTACGCCGGGATAGCGGAGAGTCGGTATGGGGAGATGACAGTGCAGGCATGCAGGCACGGCTGATTTTCCCTTATGATCCATTGTTGGGCTTTGAAATGTTCATGATTGAGCTGGCGCCCGGCGCGATCAGCGAGTCAGCGCCGCATGCCGAGGGCGTGGTAGAACATATTGTGGTGGTTGAAGGGGAGATGGAGCTGCGCATTGATGACCGTTGGCAAACGCTAAAGGTAGGCGAGGGGCTGCGCTTTTTTGCTGACCGCCCCCACGCAATGCGCAATGCCACGGCCACGCGCTTACGCTTTCATGATGTGATTCACTATTTGCCGGGGGCGGCCTCTTCTGCTTGAGTGCGCAGCCAGCTGATTTCTTCAGGCCAGATATCAGGCTCTACGGTTTCTAAAATCATGGGGATTCCATCAATGCGGGCATCCTGCATGATGGTGGTAAAGGCAGGCAGGCCAATATTGCCTTTTCCTAAACTGTGGTGGCGGTCAACCCGGCTGGCAAACGCACTTTTGGCATCGTTTAAATGCATGCCGCGCAGATACTCAAAGCCTACGATGCTGCCAAGCTCATTTAAGGTTGCCTGTGTCGCCTCGGCGGTTCGCAAGTCATACCCCGCCGCAAACGCATGGCAGGTATCGATACATACGCCAACGCGTGACTTGTCATCGACATGGCGAATGATTTCCGCCAAGTGCTCGAAGTGCCAGCCAAGGTTAGTGCCTTGCCCAGCGGTATTCTCGATAACGGCCGTTACGCCTTGGGTATGCACCAGCGCTTCGTTAACCGATTCCGCAATACGTTTTAAGCAATCCGTCTCGCTGATTTTGTTTAGATGGCTGCCGGGGTGAAAGTTAAGTAGCGTCAGCCCTAATTGTTCGCAGCGCTGCATTTCATCCAAAAAAGCCGCACGGGATTTCTCAAGCCCCTCGGCTTCCGGGTGCCCCAGGTTAATCAGGTAGCTATCGTGGGGAAGAATTTGCTCTGGGCCAAAGCCATGCTGGCGACAGGCGGCTTTAAAGGCCTCAATTGCCTTATCGGTTAACGGCTTGCCTTTCCACTGGCGCTGGTTTTTAGTGAATAGCGCAAAGGCATTAGCGCCTATTTCCACTGCACGTTGCACGGCCTGGTCGGCTCCGCCCGCTGCGCTAACGTGTGCACCTATGTATTTCATGAACCCCCCTTGTATTTCATGACATCCCCCTGACGACTCTATTTTGAACGCTGGTTATCCAAAAAACGTTTAAAAATAGCAGGTTCGTCGGTAATCACGCTAGCAATGCCCCATTCCCAACGGTTATTAAAAGCGCTTGGGTCATTCGCGGTGTAACACAACAGTTGATAGCCCGCTTGGTGCATGGCATCGGCCTGGTCGCGTTTTAAGCGTGGCCAGTGGGGGTGAATGCTGAACGCATCAACCGACTCGCAGAGGGCGCGCCACTCCCTGGGAGTGTTACCAAACAAGACTCCCAGCGCCAGCTCTTCTTTTGGCGCCAATGTGCGGCAATGTTTAAGTGCATCTACATCAAACGAAGACACAATCAGGCGCTCTGGCGATAGGGCATCGCGCATGTCTGGTAGTACGCGATTAACCAATTCGATTGGGTTGCGGCCTTTATTGACTTTTATTTCCATATTGACGCCCATCTCCAGCTCATTGAGCAGCGCCAGCATGGCCTCCAGGCTGGCCATTTTTTCACCCGCAAAGGCATCGCCAAACCAACTGCCGACATCCAGAATGTTGGCCTGTGGCCAAGTGAGCGTGTTGAGGTTCCCCCGCCCATCAGAGCAACGGTCCACTTCTGCGTCATGCCAAATCACGGGGGTGCCGTCGCCCAGTAATTGAACATCCAGCTCAACCCAGCGGGCACCTGCCTCATACGCGGCTCGTACGGCGGCTAGCGTGTTTTCAGGGGCGGCAGCGGAATAGCCGCGGTGAGCAATTAGGGTAGGGAGGGTAATAGCAGGGTGGGTCATCGCACATCCATAAGGCGTCACAGATTGAGTAAAATCAGTCTAGCATGCGCAAGTGACATCAGCGTGTCAGGTCAATCGCAGTGAATGCCGCTCGCTTAGAACTAACGGCTTGATTTCTGACGCCTAAAGCGTTTGGATAGCCGTTAGCTCGTTTACAAAATGTCTGTCTGCCAAAATAAAGTACAAGGAGTTTATATGTCTCAGCGTATCGAGTTTGCCCGTACCGGCGGTTCCGAGGTGCTTGAAGTAGCGACGGTTACCCCGGCAGCGCCCAAGTCAGGTGAAGTGCGGGTCGCCAATAAAGCCGTTGGCCTCAACTTTATTGATATTTATTTTCGTACCGGCCTTTACCCAGCACCGTCGCTGCCTGCGGGCTTGGGTACTGAAGGCGCGGGTATTGTTGATGCGGTTGGCGAAGGGGTGACTCATCTCAGTGTTGGGGACCGCGTTGCCTATGCGCAAGGCCCGTTAGGCGCTTATGCGACGCATCATACGCTGCCGGCTGAAAAAGTCGTCAAACTGCCTGACTTCATCGATTTTGAAACCGCCGCGGCGAGCATGCTTAAAGGCTTAACCGTGCAGTATCTGTTACGCCAAACGCATGAACTCAAAGGTGGCGAGACCATCTTGTTCCATGCCGCAGCGGGTGGTGTAGGCTCGATTGCCTGCCAGTGGGCCAAGGCGTTAGGTGTGAAGTTGATTGGTACGGTTAGCTCTAAAGAGAAAGCCGACTTGGCGCTGGCAAATGGCGCATGGGCGACCATTAATTACACCGAAGAAGACGTTGTTGAACGCGTCCGCGAGCTTACTAACGGTGAAATGTGCGATGTGGTTTATGATTCGGTGGGCAAGGACACGTGGGAGATGTCGTTAAACTGCCTGAAGCCTCGCGCGTTAATGGTCAGCTTCGGTAATGCCTCCGGCCCGGTTGATGGCGTTAATATTGGAATTTTGAATCAGAAAGGGTCGTTATTTGTTACCCGCCCCAGCCTGAACGGTTATGCCGACACGCGCGAGCGCCTGGAAATGATGTGCAAAGATTTCTTTAGCATGATCGAGAGTGGCAAAATCAAAATTGATGTTGCCAACCGCTATCCGCTGGCCGATGCGGGTAAAGCCCAGGATGCACTCCAGAACCGTAAAACAACCGGTTCAACCGTACTGCTGCCCTGATCGGTAGCGAGCAACAAAAGCCGCAAACGCGGCTTTTGTTGATTTTAGCTTTCAGACTAGCTCCTCTTTACTGCTTATTTGTACCTTTTCCAGATTACCGTTCTGGGAAGCGCAGCCAATGTGTCGTCCCCATGCGGCTTTATCAGTAGTTCCAGCCGGTCGGCTATTCTCTAACGTTTGCACACGCTATACAGCTGTATAGATACCGTCTAATGTGTAAAGGTTCTTCTCATTCTTTACATGGGTTGTGGTTTACAAAGGCAAGCCGGAAGGGGTAAGCAGGCCGGGTAGCGTTACAGGAGATGATTCGCATGGCGATGGAAGCAATCGGCTTGGCACCCAGCACACTGATATTTATCGTGCTGGGATTAACGTTGGTAGCGTTCGTATGGGGGCGTTTCCGCTATGATTTAGTGGCATTAACGGCGCTTTTTGCATCGGTGATGCTAGGGCTTGTTCCGGCTGATTCAGCGTTTGCCGGGTTTGGTCATCCCGCCGTCATTACGGTGGCTGCCGTGCTGGTGTTAAGCCGTGGCTTTGAGCGTTCTGGCGTAGTGGATATTATCTCCAACCAAGTGCTCAAGGTGGGTGACCGGCTGATACTCCAGCTTTTAGCGCTAGTAGGAACCGTGGTGGTGTTGTCCGGCATTATGAATAATGTGGGGGCGTTAGCGCTATTGCTACCCGTTGCCATGCGGCTTGCCCGCGAACATAACACGTCTCCTTCCCTGCTTTTAATGCCGCTCGCGTTTGGTTCGTTGCTGGGGGGCTTAACCACCCTGATTGGCACACCGCCCAATATTATTATCTCCAGCTACCGTGGCAGTGTAACCGGGGAAAATTTTGGCATGTTCAGCTTTTCCCCTGTCGGGGTTGCGGTAGCTGCTGTAGGCCTTGTGTTTATCGTGTTAATTGGCTGGCGCTTAACGCCTAAACGCAATGCGAAGTCATCAACTGAAGAGATGTTTGATACCGCCAATTATCTGGTAGAGCTTAACGTTACCAAGGACTCTAAAGCCAACGGCTTAACGCTGCCGCAGTTACGCGATGAGCTTGAGGAAACCATTCCTGTATTGGCCGTAGTGCGCGACGATAACCGTCGGGCGGGCTACTCCTTTCATGGGATCTTGCAAGAGGGCGATATTTTACTGCTTGAGGCGGGCCCGGATGATCTAAAGCTGCTTGAAGATAAAGTAGGGTTGAGTGCGGTTGCGGAGCCTGAGGAGAAGGATGAAGATGCCTCAAAAGAGGATGAGGGCGAAGCAGACAGCAGTGAGGGCCGGCAGCCGGTGGATACCGAAGGGCTGCAACTGATCGAAGCGGTCGTGCGTAATGATTCGATGATGAATAATCGCAGTGTCCGACAGCTGCGACTAAATCAACAGTTTGGTCTACATCTGGTGGCGGTTGCTCGTGACGGTAGTCGTTTGAAGCAGCGCTTGCGGGATATTCGTTTTCAAACCGGCGATGTACTGCTGCTTCAGGGCAGCGAGAACGAAATTAGTGATAGCCTTTCTACCTTAGGCTGTTTGCCGTTGGCTAATCGGGAGCTGCAGTTAGGCCAGCCGCGTAAGTTGGTTATCTCAATCGGGATTTTTGCGCTGGCCATTGTCGCGATGCTGCTGGACCTTCTGCCCGCAGCGGTCGCAATGGGCTGTGCCGCGCTTATTTCGCTATTAATTGGGGTATTGCCACTGCGGGATGGCTACCAGGCCATTGATGGCCCTGTGATTGTACTGTTAGCCGCCATGATACCCGTAGGGGAGGCCTTGGAAACCAGCGGTGGAGCCACGATTGTAGCGAACATCTTGCTGGACTTTGGCGCGCAGTGGCCCATCTTTATTTCCTTAATCGGCCTTTTCGTGCTCACCATGCTACTTTCAAATGTGGTCAATAATGCCGCCGCCGCATTGTTAATGGCACCGATTTCCGCCAGTTTAGCCCAAGGCTTTAATGTCTCCCTTGATCCGTTTTTAATGGTGGTCGCGGTGAGTGCTTCATGCGCGTTTTTAACCCCTATCGGCCATCAGTCCAATACACTGGTGCTGGGGCCTGGCGGCTATCGGTTTGGTGATTATTGGAAACTAGGCTTGCCGCTTTCGATCGTTGTGCTGGTGGTTGCCCTGCCGGTTATTTTGTGGGTATGGCCGCTGTAAGTAACGACAGCAAAAGATAGTGCTCGGTGGCCCCTCCGTGTGCCACCGAGCTTTGTTGAGCTTCGTCGTGTGGATCAGGGCTATCAGATTTTGTTACCCTATTACGCTTGGCGATAAATAAAAGTGAACAGGCTAAGCCTATGAATCAACAATACCGTCAGGATGCGATTGTCGAGCTGGTTCGTCAGCACGGTTATATGAGCATTGAGCAACTGACTGATCATTTCGCAGTAACGCCTCAAACGATTCGGCGCGATCTCAATACGTTGGCGAATGAGGGCCGAGTGAGGCGGGTGCATGGTGGCGTGGGAATTGAGTCAAGCACCGTTAATACGGCCTACAGCACACGTAAAACACTCCATCTTGAAGAGAAAGAGCGCATTGCTCATTGTCTGGCGCAGCATATTCCTAATCACTCATCGCTGTTTATCAATATTGGTACCAGCAATGAAATCATTGCCCAGGCATTGCTGGAGCATCAAGGGTTGGAAGTGATCACCAACAACCTGAACGTTGCCGCTATTTTGCAGCATAAAGAAGACTTTAACGTCATCATTGCGGGCGGCCAAGTGCGCTCCCGGGATGGCGGCATCATCGGTGAAGCCACCATCGACTTTATTAATCAGTTTAAGGTCGACTACGGCATTATTGGTATCAGCGGTATTGATGAAGATGGCTCTTTGTTGGAGTTCGATTACCAGGAAGTACGTGTGGCCCAAGCGATCATTGCTAATTCGCGACGCGTGTATCTAGCCGCGGATTACTCCAAGTTCCATCGCAACCCTGTGGTACGCCAAGGGAATCTTTCCCAGCTGGATGCGTTGTTCACTGACCGTAAGCCTCCCGAGTCTATCCAGCAGTTGCTAACCCAATATGATGTGGCGCTCTATATCGCCTAAACGGGCCAAGGCTGCTTTGTAGAGGTATTTTCGTACTTGAGCATCAATAAGGCTTAGCGTAGCCTTATTCATAATAAAGCGAAAATATTCACCTCAAAGCGAACATCTAATGTCCCGTTATCTACTTTCTATTGATCAAGGTACCACCAGCTCCCGTGCCATCTTGTTTAACCGACAAGGGGAAATTGCGGCCGTTGCCCAGCAAGAGTTTACCCAGCACTTTCCCCGTGATGGCTGGATTGAGCATGATCCTGAAGATATTTGGGAATCAGTAGTTGCGACCTGCAAAGAAGTGCTGGTGAAGGCCAGTATTTCTGCAGGTCAAGTGGCGGGTGTGGGTATTACCAATCAGCGCGAAACCACGCTGTTGTGGGACCGCGCAACAGGTAAGCCACTTTATAACGCGATTGTATGGCAGGATCGGCGAACGTCTGATACCTGCCAAACGCTGCGTGAAGCTGGGCATACCGATAGCGTTCAAGCAAAAACCGGCCTGTTAATTGATCCCTACTTTTCGGCGACGAAACTGGCGTGGTTGCTTGAGAACGTGGAGGGTGCCCGTGAACGCGCTGAGCGTGGCGAGCTGGCATTTGGCACCGTAGATAGCTTTCTGATTTGGCGGCTGACAAACGGTAAGCAGCATGTCACCGATGCCACCAATGCCTCGCGCACGGCGCTCTTTAACATACACACCCAGCAATGGGATGAGGATTTGCTGGCGCTGTTCAACATACCCGCCAACCTGCTGCCCAGTGTGAAAGACTCCAGCGATGATTTTGGCATGATGGAGGCAGAGTGGTTAGGGGCTGAGCTACCGATTGCTGGTGTGGCGGGCGATCAGCAGGCAGCGCTAGTAGGGCAGGCATGCTTTACGCCGGGTATGGGGAAAAGCACCTACGGCACCGGCTGCTTTATGATTGTAAACACCGGTGACACGCCCGCACTTTCGCGTAATCGCTTGTTAACCACCATCGGCTATCGGCTTAACGGTAAGCCCACCTATGCGCTGGAAGGCAGTATTTTTGTCGCAGGCGCAACCGTACAGTGGCTGCGGGATGGCTTGAACCTGTTTGCGGATGCGGCCGAAACCGAGGCGCTTGCCAAGGAGACCCGGCTGGGCCATAGCGTCTATTTGGTACCTGCCTTTACGGGGCTTGGGGCACCGCACTGGGACCCTAAAGCGCGGGGAGCAATCTTTGGCCTGACACGGGACACCGGTATTGCAGAAATCGTTGCGGCAGGCTTGCAGGCAGTCTGTTACCAAACCCGCGATTTACAGCACTGTATGAACGACGATATGGACGCCACACCAAGCAAACTACGCGTGGATGGCGGCATGGTTAAAAACAGCTGGCTGATGCAGTTTTTGTCCGACATGCTGGATGTTGAGGTGGACCGTCCCACTATTTTAGAAACCACTGCACTGGGAGCAGCGTACCTGGCAGGCTTACGCTTAGGCTGGTATGACTCTTTGGAAGAAATTGAACAGCTCTGGGACTGTGAAAAGAGCTTTATGCCGACCATGGAGGATGCGTCTCGCGAGCAGCTGTACCAAGGCTGGCTGGATGCCGTGTCGCGCGTACGTTCCGGCGAATAAGGCCATCACGTAGCCATCGTAAGGTGGCTGCGTGCACTTCTTGATTCTCTTCTTGTTGTAAGCTTTTAACACGTTTAACCCTGGGCGGCGGCCAATGTAGTCAAGCTACAACGGGGCGTGCGTCCAATGATGCATTGTTGGCTGATCGTTCATGAACCATAGTCAGGGCATGGGATGGAGTGATGCCTCGTTACCCCGACACATCGCACTATACCTTGCCATATAACCTTTGTGCGTGCATACAGCAGGCGCTAAAGAGCGAAGATTTTATCTGTTTGTTTGACCGTTCGCAGTCACCGAACCAGGTGCTTATCCGACCTGGCATGAGTAGCAATGCCACCATACGTATAGGGCGGCTGGCTTTGCCAACGAAAGCCCTTTGTGAGACCGGCAACGGATGACCATACCATGAGGTACTGAATATGAACTGTATTGAACTAAGCCAACAAGCTAACCAGATTGCCAGTACATTTAGCAAGCAGGACCTGGCTAAACTGGTACTTGCGCTTAAAGATAGCCCGAGATCGCTTCAATGTGCCGTGGAAGTGATCGATACGCTCGATAGTCGGTCTGGCTGTACGCTGGATGAAGCCTGGGATGAAGTGTTGGCAGGCGACTCGCAGCTACAGGTTGCCAACGAGGAGTAAGGCGTTAAACGCTTAGAAGCTTTGGTGGTGGATGTACACAAAGCTCCCTTAACAGTTTTAAGGGAGCTTTTTTAGCACGATAATTGGGTTATGTCCGTTTGGTTATGTGCTTTTAGCAAGCACTAGGCGTCTGCCATTGCTTGTTGAATCGCCTCGCCAGAATTATTTTCGAAGTAGGCATTAAATCGTTCATCGGCCTGGTCACCGAAAAGCATCCGGCAAGCCTCTTTAAGCCCTTCAGAGTGGCGTAGCTGCTCATGACGCACCACAAGCGATATTTTGGCCCGGCGGCGCAGGAAATCTTCCAGTTCAGTGATCATTTCATAATCGCGGGCGTGTTCAAGCTCAACGCGAATATATTCGGTACCTTCAATAAGCAAGGCGGCCTGGTCATGGTCTGCTTCGATTTTTTCAAGCATCGCAAACGCTTTATCCGCGTAGCGGCGCCACAGGCGTTTTGTCAGTAGCTCTGAGGAGGTGCTGGGCGTCATCGCATCAAGGCCGATACGCTCGGCCTGAGCCATAAATTGCTGTTTAACAGAATCAGCAGGTTCGCCGTACCACTGGAACCTGGGGTTGGTTAACGTCACGCCTAGCTGGGTTACCGCATCCGCAATTTCATCACCGACGTTTAAACAGTCGGTGAGCTTGCCACCAAAGATACTGATATGTGCCGTATCGTCATGTGTATCAATAATGTGTTTTCGTGAAAGCTGCAGGAAGTCACGGTCACTGCCCTGGTTGGCCTCGACGGCCAAGGGGCGCACGCCACAGCGTGTTGAAATAATATCGTCAGGTGTCAGGGGGTTCTCAAGCGTTAAGCGCTTGTTAATGTTCTCCAGCACGAAGCTTACGTCTTCATCGGTCACCACCGCATTAGGGTGGTCCATGTGCGTATCGGTAGTGCCGATACAGGTACGGTTGCCCATGGGGATAACAAAGAAAAGCCGCCCATCATCAGCAAAAAACGCCAGTACACGCTTTGACTCTGTTAACTGCGGCACGATTAAGTGGATGCCCTTTGAGTAAAGGTGCTGGTGCGATGTCTGCTGGTTGGTCAGCTTGTTGTGATGATCTACCCACGGGCCAGCCGCGTTAATCAATACCTTGGCTCGTATCTCAAACGTGCTGCCATCCATGGTGTTGCGGGCTTTCGTTACCCAGACACCATCTTTGCGCTCAGCACCCAGCGACTCCACATAGTTGGCGGCTGTCGCACCGAAATCGAGCGCGTGGCGGATAAAATTAAACACAAACCGGGCATCATTGTCGTGCAGGTAGGCATCCGAATACTCAAAGCCGCCCACCGATGTATCGACATTAATGATCGACTCTTCTTGCTTGATATTTTTTGGCGAAAGCAGGCGGGGCGTTTTGGTAAAACCATTACCCATTAACCAGTAAAGCCAGGTGCCTGCCCAAAGATAGCGAGGGGAGTGGCGAAACCCTTTGGTAATCGTGGTGAGAAAACGTATTTCCTCAACCGTGGAAGGGTAACTCTTGATCAGATGATTGCGGCTTTTACAGAGTTTACGCACCAGGCCAAAGTCATTGCTTTCCATATACTTGATGCCCCCCCACACCAGGTTGGAGGAGTGCATGCTGGTGCTGCCTGCAAAGTCGCCACGATCAATCAAGGCGACTTTGGCACCTTTGCCTGCCAGTGCCGCCGCGCTGGCCGCGCCATTAATACCGCCACCAATTACCAGCGCGTCAAAGGTGGTACTTGTCAATTGACTAACGTTTTGTTCACGCAGGGTCATGATAGCCTCATTAATGGGAAATTAGGTTTGATAACCAAAGCAAAACACAGTTATTTTCATTTATGAAGAATATGTGATCGTTTGCGATCTTTCAAGTTTGAAAACGAACATTGGGCGCCTATAAAAAAACCGGCTCCATTGTGGAGCCGGCTTATGGCAATCCTGTTTCCAGGATGTGTTATTCGACGTGGGCTTCCTCAGGATTAATTGGCGCTGCCTGCGTAGCATTATGGTTAATGAGCGTGCCTTTATTCTTTGCGAACGCATCGTAGGCAAAGTCATCGACCGTTAGCATCTCCAGCACGTTCTTTTCGAATTCGCGCATAAAGATAGTTTCTTCTTCACTAATCAGGCCTTTCTCAAACGCTACCTCAACCCGAGCTTCAGGGTGAAGGGCCGTTTGGGGCAGCTCACCTTTGGCGTAGGCTTTGTTAACCGTGCGATAAATGGCTTCAGCACGGTCATAATCAACCAGTAGTGCGTTGTAGCGCGCCAATGGGTTGGGCTGTTCGCCGTCGTCGGTATCCCAGGTGTTGGAAAGCAGTTTGGTACGCAACGCAGTGTGGGTGGAAACCCGTTTAGCAATGTCGCGTGCCAAATCGTCATGGGGTTTATCCCAACGACGGCCGGTTGGCATTACCACGGCGTCAAGCACACGGCCGAGTGCCCGATTAGGCAAGTTGTCGAAAATCTCCACAAAGGCTTGTTCCGCACGGTGCAGCAGGAAGCGGCAGCTGTAGTGAAGCAGGGCGTCTTCGCCTTCCACTTTGTCACCTGCTTGCCACTGTTTGAGCACCATGGATGCGAGATACAGGTTAGAGAGCACATCGCCCAAACGGGCAGAGAGCATTTCGCGTTTTTTCAGCGCGGACCCCAGGCTTGCCATGGCGGCATCCGCACATAGTCCAAAGCCTGCCGAGAGGCGGGCAATATCTTGCGCATAAGCCGCGGCTGGCCCGTCAAATGGCACGCGTTCTTTACCAAACCCTAGCCCCATGGTGAACGCACGTGCGGCGTTACCAAAAATCAGGCCCGCATGGCTGAAGAAGGCTTTATCAAACGCGTTGATGTCGTTGGCATCCTTGGCGGCCAGCTCTTCCAGCACGTAGGGGTGACAGCGGATCGCCCCTTGACCAAAGATCATCAGGTTACGCGTCATGATGTTGGCGCCTTCAACGGTAATCGCAACCGGGTTGGCGCTATAGCCAATACCTAAATAGTTGCGTGGGCCCAATGTGACCGCTTTACCGCCATGCACATCCATCGCATCGCTTAACAAATCACGTTGAAACTCGGTCAGTTGGCTCTTCAAAATCGCTGAAGGAACCGCCGGTTTCTCACCATGATCAATCAGGTTAGCCGTTTGATAAACGGTTGCCTGGGAGATGTAAGCCATCACTGCTATGCGTGCCAGCGGTTCTTGAACGCCTTCCATTTCGGCGACAGGCACGTTGAACTGACGACGAACACGCGTAAAGCCACCGCTCCAGCCCAGTGCGTAGCGGGCGGTGCCGGTCGCGCCGGAGGGCAGCGTGATACAACGACCAATCGATAGGCACTCAACCAGCATGCGCCAGCCTTGGCCAATCATCTCCTGCCCGCCGATGATGGTATCCAGCGGGACAAAGACATCCACGCCTTTAATCGGGCCGTTCATAAACGGGCTGCCGATGGGGTGATGGCGGCGGCCAATGTCCATGCCTTTCGTATCGCGCGGTATAAGTGCCAGAGTGATACCCCGGTCTTCTTCGTCACCCAACAGCTTTTCAGGGTCGAATAAACGGAAGGCTAAACCTACAACCGTGGCAATGGGAGCCAGCGTGATCCAGCGTTTTTCAAACGTCAGGCGCAGGCCCAGCGTCTCTTTTCCATTAATAATCTCTTTACACACTACGCCGGTATCAGGCAATGACGTTGCGTCAGAGCCCGCCCGCGGGCCTGTTAGGCCGAAGCAGGGGATTTCGCGGCCATCGGCCAAGCGAGGCAGGTAGTGGTCTTTCTGTTCCTCAGTACCGTATTTAAGCAGCAGCTCGCCCGGGCCGAGGGAGTTGGGCACCCCAACGGTCACCATTAACGTTTCGTTGGCGGAGAGTTTTTGCAGTGCCATGGACTGGGCTTTTGCTGAGAAACCCAGGCCACCGTACTCCTTGGGAATAATCATCCCAAAGAAGCCTTCTTTTTTTAGGTAGTCCCATAACTGCTGGGGCAGGTCGGCACGCTCTTGAGCAATGTCCCATGCGTTACACATGCCAGCCGCTTTAGCGCACTGGATATCGAGAAAAGCCTGTTCATCTTCGCGCAGGCCTTCATCCTTGTAAGCCAGTAGCTTATTCCATTGTGGCTTACCGGAGAAAAGCTCCCCGTCCCAGGAAACGCTACCGGCTTCTAGCGCCGTGCGCTCGGTGGCGGAGACCTTTGGCGCGACCTTTTTGAAAATTTTAAAAATCCGCGGTGTCAGCCACTGTTTGCGCACTGCTTCAAGGCCCGTCACAGCAACGACCAGAGCAGCGATTAGCAGCAATACGCCTATAACGGCGGCGTCAAAGAGTAGGCCAACAAGCCCTAATATACCCAACAGTGTCAGGGCTGCTGGGGCGCCTGCTTCGCGGCGCATAACAATCAGCAGGCCAACCACGGCCAGGATAATCAGTAGTAGGGTGAGCATAGAACGTCTCCATGTATTATTAGGCACTGTCCAGTTCTGGTCTACATTGCGCTTGGCTCAGAACGTTGATGTCTGATCCATCGATGCAGCCTTGCCGTCGTGTGTAACGCTTGAAGTGATGATTAGAACGCAAGCCATAGGCATTCGAACAGATGTTTGAATATTGGCAGACGTACGCTATCCCGCGCAAGTCGTTACGTCTTTTTATCCTGCTTATTAATAGTAGCTTAGTAAAAAAAAGCCACGGCAGTTAGCCGTGGCGCTTAGATGAACGGGGATTCACGTGTGAAAACGTCATTCACCCATGTTGGGCAGGTACGCTGTTAGCTACAAAATAGGAAACTTGCGCGCGAGGCAGCGGTTCGTGTCCACGGATGTGGTCGGCAATCTTTTCGGCCAGCATGATGGTTGGCGCATTCAGGTTGCCGGTAGGAATTAGGGGAAACAGTGAGGCGTCAACCACCCTTAAGCCTTCTACGCCATGAACGCGGCCTTGGCCATCTGTCACGGCCAGCGTATCGTCTCCCATACGGCAACTGCCACAGGGGTGATATGCCGTTTCCGCGTTTGCCTTAATAAACTGATCCAGCGCTTCATCGCTTTGTACATCAGGCCCTGGGGAGATTTCACGGCCTCGGTACTTATCGAATGCGGGTTGTTCGATAATGTTACGCGTTAAGCGAATGGCATCACGGAACTCTTCCCAGTCTTTTTCATGCGACATGTAGTTGAACAAAATACTGGGTGCCGCGTGCGGGTCTTTTGAGGTTAGCCGAATGCGGCCTCGGCTTTTGGAGCGCATCGAGCCCACGTGCGCTTGAAAGCCATGCGCTTGAACTGCGCTTTTGCCATTATAGCTAATCGCGATAGGTAAAAAGTGATACTGCAGGTTGGGCCACTCTTCCTCATCACGGCTGCGAATAAACGCACACGCTTCAAACTGATTGCTGGCGCCAATGCCCGTACCCTTGAGTAGCCACTCAGCGCCTATCATGGGCTGGTTGTACCATTTTAGAGCGGGGTAGAGCGAGATGGGTTCTTTACATGCGTACTGAATGTACATCTCTAAGTGGTCTTGCAGGTTTTCGCCGACACCCGGCAGGGCATGAACGGTCTTGATGCCTAGCGGCTCGAGCAGTTCAGGATGGCCGATGCCCGAGCGCTGCAAAATTTGAGGTGACGCAATAGCACCACCACACAGCAGCACTTCCCGCTTGGCGCGGGCGGTCTGCTGTTGCCCTTTGCGCTCGTAGCGCACACCCACAGCGCGCTTGCCGTCAAACTCAATGATGTCGGTAACGGCGTGGGTTTCTATGGTCAGGTTGGTGCGCTGTTTGGCGGTGTCCAGGTAACCCCGGGCGGTAGAGGCGCGTCGCCCCTTGGGCGTAACGAACCGGTCCATGGGGCCAAAGCCTTCTTGCTGATAGCCGTTAACATCGTCTGTTTCGGGGTAGCCTGCCTGTTTGCCTGCTTCAATAAAGATGCGATACAGCGGGTTGTTACCGTTTTTGGGAGTAGTGATGCTGACCGGGCCGCTGCCACCGTGGTAGTCATTGGCCCCGGTGTCGCGGGTTTCTGACTTTTTAAAGTAGGGCAGGCAGCTTAAGTAATCCCAATCTTCCAAGCCTGGCTGTTGAGCCCAGTTATCGTAATCCAGTGCATTGCCGCGGATATAGCACATGCCGTTAATCAACGAAGAGCCGCCCAACCCTTTCCCGCGCCCGCACTCCATGCGGCGGCCATCCATATGCGGTTCCGGGTCCGTTTCAAATGCCCAGTTGTAACGCTTTCCCTGAAGTGGAAAGGCGAGGGCTGCTGGCATTTGGGTACGGAAATCAAGCCGGTAGTCCGGCCCGCCGGCCTCTAACAAGAGAACGCGGACGTCGCTGTCTTCCGTTAAACGCATAGCCAGCACGCTTCCCGCTGAGCCCGCGCCGATAATAATGTAATCAAATTCATGCGGTTGCGGCATAGTTACACCTTGAGAGAGTAGAATAGCTGGCGTGTTTGCTGTTTCGCTTTAAAACACCGACTCAAAGGGGCCCATCTCGATTTGTACCGACTTGGTTTGGGTATAGTGGTTAAGCGTATCGATACCATTTTCACGGCCAATCCCCGATTCTTTATAACCGCCAACCGGCATTTCAGAAGGCGATTCACCCCACGTATTCATCCAGCAAATACCCGCTTCCAACTGATGAATAACGCGATGCGCCCGGTTTAAGCTTTCGCTAAATACGCCGGCTGCCAAGCCATACCGGGTGTCGTTGGCGCGACGAATGACGTCAGCTTCATCATCAAAGGCCAGCACCGACATCACCGGGCCGAAAATTTCTTCCTGCACAATGCGCATATCATCTGTGCAATCGGTAAATACGGTAGGTGCTGCCCAAGCGCCGTTGGCCCAGTCGCCGCTTTTCCACTCATCACCACCCACCAGCAGGCGGGCGCCTTGCTGTTTACCCAAGGCAATATAGGAAAGCACCTTTGCCTGGTGCTCAAAACTGACAAGAGGACCAAAATTAACGCTAGGGTCCATAGGGTCGCCTGCTTTGATGCGCTTAACACGCTCCACCAGCTTGGCTTCAAATGCGTCTTTCACACTGCGTTCGATAAACACCCGCGTACCGTTGGTGCAAACTTGGCCACTGGAGTAGAAATTGGCCATCATGGCCGCATCGGCGGCGCGGTCCAGGTCCGCATCGGCAAAGATGATCAGCGGTGATTTTCCACCCAGTTCCATCGTGACGTCTTTAAGCGATGAGCTAGCGGCTGCGGCCATCACTTTTTTGCCGGTACCTGCTTCACCGGTAAACGACACTTTGGCAATGCTCGGGTGTGCCGTCAGCATCGCGCCTACGTCGCCATCGCCTTGCACCACGTTGAAAACACCGTCTGGAAGGCCAGCTTCAGTAAAAATCTCAGCCAGTTTAATTGCGCTCAGCGGTGTCACTTCACTGGGTTTAAAGACAACGGCATTACCTGCCGCCAGTGCTGGCGCGGCTTTCCAGCAGGCGATTTGAAGGGGGTAGTTCCACGCGCCGATGGCGCCAATGACGCCCAGTGGCTCGCGGCGGGTATACACAAAGGAGCTTTCGCGCAGTGGAATTTGGCTGCCTTGAATAGCCGGGGCCAGCCCTGCGAAGTACTCAATCGCATCAGCGCCCGTCACGATGTCGACACTTGCTGTTTCGCTAATCGGCTTACCGGTGTTGCGGGTCTCGAGCGCTGCCAGCTCGTCATTGCGCTCACGCAGCAACGCAACCGCGCGCTGCATAATACGGGAGCGCTCCATGCCGGTCATGGCAGCCCATTCGCGCTGGCCACGCTGGGCCGCTTCAACGGCTGCGTCAACGTCCTGTTGGCTTGCTTGGCCAAGTGTCGCAAGCAGGCTGCCATCAAATGGGTTAGTAACGGTAAAAGTAGTACCTGACGTGGCAGCGACCGGGCGACCATCAATATAGAGAGGCTGTACATCTTGAGCGGACATGTTGATCTCCTTTATAACCTTAATGAGCGGGTGCTGAGTGTTGATATTGGTGATGGGCCAAGAGTTGATCAAGATAGTGGAGCGCTAGATGGCGGGCTTTGTCGGCATCAAGCCCTTCGGGTGTTAATGCACCGCGTAGCCATAAACCATCAATCATGGCGGCCAACCCACGGGCCGCATTGCGTGCCTCAACGTGGGGGAGCACGCGTCGAAACTGACAGCATAAATTGGCGTAAAGGCGTCTATCGTTCACATTCTGTAGGCGCTGAAGCATCGGCTTGTGCATGCTGCTGGCCCAAAAGGCAAGCCATGTTTTAGCCGCAGGGCCGGTCACTTGAGTGCGATCGAAGTTGCCTTCGATAATCGCGCTGATGTGCGCTTTAGGTGAGTCATCGTTCAACGCCCTGCGTCGCGCCGAAATAGCGTCACTAAGGTCAGTCAAGATCTGGCGCATAGTGGCTTCAAGAAGGCCATCTTTCCCGCCAAAGTAGTGACTGATGATGCCTGCAGAGACGCCCGCGTGACGGGCAATCCGCATAATGGTTGCCTCTGCCAACCCCACTTCGTCAATGGCCGCCATGGTGGCGTTGATTAACTGCTGGCGGCGTATCGGTTCCATTCCCAGCTTTGGCACAGCTGTCTCCTGATGACGTTGAATGCCTAACTTGAAACATACGGTTAGTCATGATTATCTGTATATCTTAGTAGTTGTTTATTGAACGTTCAATCAATAAACGCTGGTGCATGTTGCTGCGCTTGGCGTTAAAGGAATAAACATGCCCATTTACGTAAAATAGAAGGGGAGTTGTAATGAAGCGTGTCCAGGTGGTGGGATTAAGCGCATTGGTGTTGGGGGCTGCTATGCCCATGATGGCCCAAGCCGATGAGTGTTCGCGTGTGCGTTTTGCCGAAGTGGGCTGGACCGATATTACCGCGACGACGGCGTTGGCCAGCGAAGTGTTGGAGGCGCTAGGCTACACGCCAACCGTCGATACGGTGTCAGTGCCGATTGCCTATGCGGGCATGCGTAACAATGATTTTGATGTTTTTCTAGGCAACTGGATGCCCTCTATGGCGTCCATCAGCGACCCATATATTGAGAGTGGCGATGTTGAGCGGTTAGTTGTCAATTTAGAAGGTGCCAAATACACGCTGGCCGTACCGCAATACGTGTACGATGCAGGTGTTACCTCTGTGAATGATTTAGCGGCTCACGCTGATCAATTTAACCATCGCGTGCATGGCATCGAGGCGGGTAACGATGGCAATGAGCTTATCCAGCAAATGATTGATGATAATGCCTACGACCTGGGCGATTGGCAGGTGGTGGATTCCAGTGAAGCAGGCATGCTTTCAGAGTTGACAACACGCGTCCCCAATGAAGAGTGGATGGTCTTTCTGGGGTGGGAACCGCATCCCATGAATACCAACTTTGATATGGCCTACTTATCCGATGCGGATGATTACTTTGGACCTGACTTGGGTGGCGCCACGGTGCACACCAATACGCGCGCCGGGTTTGTCGAAGCGTGCCCGAACGTGGGTACGTTACTTGGTAATATGACGTTTACGCTGGAAATGGAAAACCAGTTAATGGGCGCCATTATGAATGAGGGTGTCGACCCTCGCGTTGCCGCCAATCGTTATTTAAAAGAGCACGACGATTTATTAGCCACGTGGCTTGAAGGTGTGACGACCCTGGATGGCGAGCCTGCACTGCCAGCGGTTCAGACCGCTCTGTAAATCTGTCATTGTCTCATTGAAAGGTAAGCCTGTTTTCGGCTTGCCTTTTGTTTCGAGAATAGGCATAATCTGCACCCGCTGATGTCGGAAAGGCTACGTAGCTCAGCTGGTTAGAGCACATCACTCATAATGATGGGGTCCCCTGTTCAAATCAGGGCGTAGCCACCAAAATCAGCGCCGCAGTACATGGCTATTCAAGTGTATTGCTATGGTGGCCCCTTAGGTCCTCCCGCAACGCTAAACTGCAAACCCCGCCAGGCCCGGAAGGGAGCAACGGTAGTGGTGGCTGCGTGTGCCGGGATGTGGCTTTTGGGGCCGCCTCCATTTCTGTCGTTTCTCCTTCAAAATGGCACAATTTGTCCTTCTGCTGTCATTTTTTGCCTTTTCTCGTGGCATAACCTATTTTTGTAGTAATAAAACAAAAATAGGTGTACTGCCATGTATACCCGTACCTTGCGCCCTTCCCCTATCAAGCACATCTATAAATTTGCCAGTCACAAGAATGGCAATGTCCAGACTGTTGAGTCCTCCCTCGAATTTAATGCCTGCTTTCACTTTGAATATGCCAACGAGGTAAGGTCCTTCGTTGCGCAGCCAGAAGGCTTTTATTATCAATTTGAAGACAGGACTTGCTCTTACACACCTGACTTTGAGCTTTTCTGTCACTCAGGCAATAGGGTGTTTGTTGAAATAAAGCCACCTCCAGAAGCTTTGAAACATGATTTTATCCAGCGTTTTACCGCTAAAAAAAAGGCGGTTGAAATGCTTGGCAAAGAGC
>NZ_JBQSXL010000025.1:0-67015 GCF_052378165.1 Halomonas sp. AOP30-A1-24 | reverse complement strand
CTAAGCGCAGTGCAAAGCCAGGCCAGAGCCCGGTGCCGTTATTGACGTAAAGCGTCATTCCGTCAACATCGTAAAAGCCCGAGACAAAACCGTTATTGGCCAAGGCCACAATACGATCAAACCCCCAAATCATGCCGCCGTGGGTGTGGCCGGAAAGCTGCACATCAACCCCGGCGGCAGCTGCCCTGGTGGCATCAAAAGGCTGGTGGTCAAGCAGGATAATCGGCGCGCTAGCGGGAGCACCAGCGATTGCCTCGTCTACATCCGGCGCAGGCCAGCCGGTGCGCGGCGCCCTTAAATCGGTGATGCCAGCAAGTACCAGGTGGGCGTCGTCTCGTGTGATCACAGCATGTTGATTGGCCAGCGTCTGCATACCAAGTGACTGGTAATGCGCCATCCACTGCTCGTACCCAAAGTAATATTCATGGTTGCCGGGGCTTGCATAAACGCCATCCGGCGCCGAAAGCGCTTGAAGCGGTGCTACATCCATCCGTCGGGTTTCAAGGTCGCCGTCGATCAGGTCGCCGGTAATTACGATTAAATCAGGCGCCAAGGCGTTGGTTTTGGTGACCACCGCTTTAACCCATGGCGCCTCAAATAACCGGCTGATATGCAGGTCGGTTAAATGAATTATTTGATACCCGTCAAACTGCGTGGGCAGCCCAGTAATGGTTACTTCAACCTCCTTCATGGGCGGTACGCGTACTGCCTGGTTGACCCCAAAGGCTGCGATTGCCAGCGCGATGATCCCGATCGCATAACGTAACGAGGCAGGGATTTTAAGTCGCCGCCTTTTTGCTGCCATTAAAAGAAGTGTTACCGCATCAACGATGAGTTGTAACAGCGCCAGGAAAAGAACGGTGCCGAACAGCCAGTTGATCATCAGCACCATACTTCTGGGTACCTCGGGGGAAAACATGCTGCCAAAGGCCAAAAACGTCAGCAGGTGGTGCTGTGACACGAGCAGCAGTAACGCGCTAAGGGCAATCTTGACCCATAACGGCCAACGCAGCGGCACCAGGAAACGGGCAATAACCATCAGGCAGGGTATGGCAACGATGAAGTGAAACATCAAAAGGAACTCGTATAAGAGAGTGGGCGTAGTTATATAGATAAACGACTAAATTAGCTATTCATCAAAAAAGTGTAAAAATCGCGTGGTTCAACGCTACGTGCATTCGCAAAGTGCTTTCGCTACGTACGTTCGCTAAGTGTTGCCACTAAGTACGTTCATCGGGCAAGCGCCTTTCACGCCAGTTATCCCACGCGGGAGCTGGACCCACCATTTCAAACAGATGATCCAAAAAGGCGCTTACCTTTCGCGTATGCAGGCGCCGCTGCGCGTACAGTACATGAATATCGCGCCTGCCGGGGGCCACCTCGCAGCGCCACGCTTCAAGCACGGGTAGCAGTTTTCCCGAGGCCAACTCATCGGCTATTAGCCAAGTCGGAAACATGACAAGCCCGTGCCCCATGAGCGCTGCTTGTACCAGGCTTTCGGCATCATTGCTACAAAGCGGGCCATCCACCTTGCAGGTCAGCGGTTGGCGCTGTTTGGGGTGGTGGAAGTACCAGCGCTGGCGACCCATTTCACCCTGGTAAAGTAGGCAGCTGTGCTGAGCCAGGTCATCAGGCGTATTCGGCGTGCCTGCATTGTGCAAATAGCTCGGCGCGGCGGCCACCACGTAATTCATCGGGGCCAAGCGGCGTGCCACCAGCGTAGTGTCAGCAAGCTCACCTACGCGAAAGGTGATATCGATGCCCTCGCGTACCGGGTCGGTTAATTGATCGGTCAGCATTAACTCGACGTTGACCGCCGGGTAGCGCTGCTGAAAGCGATGCAGAATTGGCATGATTTGACGCTGACCAAAGGCGACCGGCGCGTTTAAGCGCAGCACTCCGGAAGGCTCGGCATTTGGCGCTGTCAGCGCTTCGGTCGCCAGGTCGAGCTGTTCAAGGATGCCTCGCACGTCTTGATAGTAGCGCTCACCGGCTTCGGTCAGCGTCACTGCCCGCGTGTGCCGATAGAGCAGTTGCTGACCCAACGATTCTTCCAGGGACGCAATTTGGCGCGAGATAGACGACACCGCGCGATGAAAATGACGAGCCGTGGCGGTAAAGCTGCCGGTCGCGGCAACGCGCTCGAAAACACGTAATGCATTGAGATCCATTGAGTTGCGCCTACAGCAATAAAGATTTGCGGTTTTTCCAATTGTAGCAACTTTAGCTGCTGTCCAGAATAAGCCTCAACCGATACGAGCCCAGCGTTCGTCGATTTTAGAACTCACTTTGTCAACACTCGCTGGATTGATGCGAGTTATCTCATTTGGATAAGGAGTCAATAATGCGTAAAGGCAACGCGCTTGTCGTAGGCGCGACAGGAATCACTGGCGGTAACCTGGCAAGCTATCTTAATGCCAGCGGCTGGACTGTTTATGGTTTATCACGCCGCGCCACTACCCAGACCGGTGTTATCCCTGTTGCCGTTGATCTGCTGGATCGCGAAGCGACCGAGAAAGCTCTGACCGATTTACCCATCACGCACGTGTTCTACTGCACCTGGGTCAAGCGCGATAGCGAAAAGGCCAATGTCGAGGCCAACGGCGCGATGATGCAGAACCTGTTGGATGCCTTGCTGGGCGCGAAAATCAAGCATGTCTCGCTGGTAACCGGCACCAAGCAGTACCTGGGCTCTTTTGAGAGCTACGGCAGCGGCAAAACTGAAACGCCATTTCGCGAATCCGCGCCGCGCGTACCGGGTGATAACTTCTACTACGCCCTTGAAGACACCCTGTTCGCCGCCGCCGAGCGTGACGGCTTCAGCTGGAACGTGCACCGCCCGCATACCGTGATCGGCTATACCCTGGGTAACGCCATGAACATGGGCGTGACGCTGGCGGTTTACGCGTCTATCTGCAAAGCAACCGGCAAGCCGTTTACCTTTCCAGGCTCGCAGACTCAGTGGAACTCACTGACCGACCTAACCGATGCGTTGGTGCTGGCGCGCCAGTTGGAGTGGGCGGCCACTACTCCAGGTGCGCACAACGAAGCGTTCAACACCGTTAACGGTGACGTTTTCCGCTGGCGCCGGATGTGGCGTGAAATAGGCGAGTTCTTCGAACTGGAGGTGGCCGATTGCCCGGAAACGCCGCTGCCGCTGGAAACACAAATGGCCGATAGCGCGCCAATCTGGGCCGACATTGCTGAAAAGCATGACCTTGTTGAAGCCGATGTGACCAGGCTAGCTTCCTGGTGGCACTCTGATGCCGACCTTGGTCGTGAGCTTGAGTGCGTCAACGATGTGACCAAGTCACGCGATTTCGGCTTTGACCACTTCCGCGAAACCCGTGGCGCGTTTTTTGATCTGTTCACCCGCCTGCGCGCAGAACGCATTATCCCTTGAGTAATACCGCTTTCAGAAAAATCGCCACCGGGGTGCCTAATGGCACCCCGTTTTGCGTTCCTGAGCGCCTTCTTGGATGTAATGGCTCAAGTGCGGTGATAAAAAAATGAGTTAACCGGATGCTTATTAAAAAGAGTAGCAAAGCTGTTAATGATTTTAACGTATAGCAGTAAGTGTCGAGCTGTCTTGTTGTTAAGGGATGAGCTTAAAAGATATTCGTCGTATTTTTTTAAATATTAAGGCGCACTAAAGACGGGCCTTGTTATGCTTTTAAAAAGCCTAACAGCCCTATTTCTTTTTTGCTTTTACGCGTTACTATTAACACTGTTCGCGTCGATGTTTTTAAATGCTCGAAGATCAAAGAAGGCGGCCCGCGAGTTAACGCATGCGGATAGTTGTACTGAAAAAACGCACCGGTCTGGAGCGTTAGAAATGCGCCGTCCAGCGCAACGAAGGCTTCGTGGGCAAGGGCGGGTAACGCAATAGAGAGCGACGGGCTGTGTTGCCACAGCTCACAGTAGCCACACTGGTTGTGCCAGTCTGACAGCGTGCTGGAAAGCGCGCGGCCAGTAGCCGTATCGGGAGGGGGATGCGCTACAGGGTGCTCGGCGTGTTCATCCGTAGGGTGATGATGTTCAGCATCCGCATTGTGGTGATGGCTGCTGCTGTGGTTGTGGCTGTGAGCATGGTGGCCATGGTCGTGATGACTGGCCTGGAACTGAGAAATGAGCGGCCCCGTAAATAACAGGCACATGGCTACCCACGCCATCGCTAATGTAACGCGATAGTAGGGTAAGCGTGCTGAGCGAGACTGTGGCATCAAATTCAGCTCTCACGGGGTTAACAAGAAGCGTGATTGTACCAGCCCGGTACTGTGTAACCATAAAATTATCCGTTAACGGTAGATTCCTTAAATCGCTGAGCCTTATGCAACCTATAACCGCACACTTTATATGAATGATTTTAGAAGATGTTTGTAGCGTTTTAATCGTTAGCTTTTTTAAAGATCAATAATCCTTTGCATATACGTCATGCCGATAAAACACATTGTTTAATATCTCTTGGGAAATGATAAGCATGTCCTCAAAAAAAACCGATCCAACGCTGCCCCGGCGAAATGGAAAAATTCTCTTTGCGCTATTAATGCGAATGCACTTTTATGTGGGGCTGTTGGTAGGTCCCTTTATCCTGGTGGCCGCCTTAAGCGGTATTGTCTACGTTTTCACACCTTCGGTGGAATCGTGGCTTTACCGTGATGCCTTAACAGTAAGTACCCAAGATGCACCGCAGCCGCTGGCACGGCAAATTGAAACGGCGCAGTGGGTGATAGGCCAGGACACGCTACCCGCCGCGGTTCGCCCCGCACCGGATGCGCACAGTACCACGCGTGTTATGTTTGCTGATCCAGCGCTTGGACCCTCCGAGCATCGGGCTATTTTTATAGACCCGGCAACGCTTGACGTAAAAGGCGACATGACGGTGTACGGCACCAGCGGCATATTGCCGTTTCGCACGGCGCTTGATCAGTTTCACCGTGGTTTGCTGTTAGGTGATATAGGGCGTTTGTACAGCGAACTAGCGGCGTCATGGTTATGGATCATTGCGCTGCTGGGCCTGGTGCTTTGGTTAGCGCGACGTAAAACGCTTAAAAGCCCAGGCCCGCGTATGGCGGCAAGGCGCTTGCACGCAACCGTAGGTGTTTTTGCGCTCGTCGGGCTGCTGTTTTTCTCAGCCACGGGACTTACCTGGTCGCAATGGGCCGGTGGCAATATTGGCGAATTAAGACAGGCGTGGGGCTGGGGTACGCCAAGTGTATCGACCGTGCTTCCCGCGCTAGGGGATGCAATGAGCCATGATTCCCATGCCCATCACGACATGCATGCCGACCATGGTGTGAGCAGCGCCCCCGAAGCCGGAGATTTTGTAAGCCCGGAAGGGTTCGACCAGGCGCTTGCGGCAGCCAGGAGTGCAGGACTACTGGCAGGTAGAATCCAGCTAGAACCGCCTGCCAGCGAAGGCCGAGCGTGGCGTGTGACTGAAATTGACCGCCGCTGGCCTACCCAGGTAGACCAGGTCGCACTGAACCCAAGCGATATGCGTATTCTTGAACAAACGGATTTTTCAACGTTTCCCTTGGCGGCAAAGCTAACGCGCTGGGGTATTGATTTACATATGGGCGTACTGTTTGGCCTGCTTAACCAGCTGGTGCTGGCGCTATTTGCAGCGGCCCTGGTGTTTCTTATTGTGTGGGGTTATCGGATGTGGTGGCAGCGCGTTAAAAACACCACGGTGAATAAGGCACAAACCATGACCGCGCTGTTTATCATGCTGGGCTTGCCCGCTCAGTTGGGCCTGCTCGCCATCCTAACGCTTTTAGGGGGCGCCTTACCGGTATTGGGCGGCAGCTTGATCATTATTGCGATTATTGATGCGCTGCGCTGGGCGGCTTCCAGAAAGCCCCGAAGCGTGTAAAAACACTGATAATAAGCGCAATAGAAAAGGCCTCAGGTCGATACCTGAGGCCTTGGCGCTTGCAAGCAGATTTATTCCCACGCGGGGAAGGGGTCAGGCAGCGTTTTCCACATCTCCATGCCTTCCAGTAGCTCACCTTCGCTGAGTAAGCAGGCATCCAGTGCGTCACGCATGCAGGCTTTATCCAGACCTTGGCCGATAAACACCAGTTCCTGGCGCATATCCCCAAACGGCTCTTCCCACTTCTCGGTGATGAATTGGCGGTACTCCGGGTCAGTTGGCCAGCGCTCTTCAGGAACCGCCTTCCAGAACATACCGGCCATGCCGTGATGGGCGATGCCGCCTGCCTGGCTCCACTGCCCGGCCCACTGAGGGCGAGTGGCCAGCCAGAAAAAACCTTTCGAGCGCAATAAACCCTCGCCAAACCACTCGGAATGCAGCAGGTCGTGAAATTTGGCCGGGTGAAATGGGCGGCGGGCGTGATAAGCAAAGCTTCCGATGCCGTACTCTTCGGTTTCGGGTACGTGCTCGCCACGCATCTCTTTTAACCAGCCCGGCGCCTGCTGAGCGCGTTCAAAGTCAAACCTGCCAGTATTTAGCACTTTATTAAGCGGCACGCCGCCTTGGCGAATAGGCACCAGCTCGGCATCGGGGTTGAGGGAGTGCAAAATGGCTTTTAGTGCCTCCAGCTCTTTTTCGCTAATTAAATCCGTTTTACTAATCAGCAATACATCGCAGAACTCGATCTGATCCACCAGCAGGTCGGCAACGTTACGTTCATCCTCTTCGCCGAGACTTTCTCCTGCTTCCGCCAGGCTTTGCGCTTCACGGTATTGGGCAAGAAAATTGGCACCATCAACGACCGTTACCAGCGTATCCAACCGGGCGATATGGGAAAGGCTTTGGCCGTCCTCATCCTCAAAGGTAAACGTTTCAGCCACTGGCAAGGGTTCGGAAATACCGGTCGACTCAATGACCAGATAATCGAATTTTCCTTCCTTTGCCAACTGGTTGACTTCGATAAGCAGGTCTTCGCGCAGCGTGCAGCAAATGCACCCATTGCTCATCTCGACAAGGCGTTCTTCTGAGCGATTAAGTGCGACTTCGCTCTCAAGCGTTGGCTCGCCTGGGCCACCGCGCACCAGCGCGGCGTCGATGTTCACCTCACTCATATCGTTCACAATCACCGCCACACGAAGGCCTTCACGGTTGGCGAGGATATGATTGAGCACGGTGGTTTTACCAGCACCCAGAAAGCCCGACAGCACGGTAACGGGCAGGGGAGAAAACGCAGTCATTACTAGCACGCCTCTAAATGGTTTATGTTATGTGATAATATAACAATATGAAGGCAATTAGAAAGCGCGCATTAATTCAGCCAGGAAAAATCTCAGCGCTTGTATTGAGTAGGCCAGTAGCTGCGCAGCCCATTTGGCGTTTAAGGCACGCTGTTTGGAGCAGTTAGTTATTACCTTGAAGGCGGAAGAAGGGGGAGGGAAATGCATTGGGCGTAACGATCTCAAAAGCGCTATGGTGAATTCAGGATATCCAACGCGCGGCAGGTAAACACCATGGCCCAGACCTTTCAAACGACAGTAGGCAGCCGCCATTATCGCTTTAAAAGCCTTGCCGAACTGATGGCCAAAGCGACCCCGGCGCGCTCGGGCGATCGTTTAGCGGGTGTAATTGCCGAAAGCGCTGAGGAGCGCGTGGTGGCACAGATGGTGTTGGCGGAACTGCCGTTGACCACCTTCTTGAACGACGCACTGATCCCCTACGAAGACGATGAAATCACCCGGCTGATTATCGATGAGCATGACGCCGAGGCCTTTGCGCCCCTTCGGCATTTAACGGTAGGGGATTTTCGTAACTGGCTGCTCTCGGATCAGGCAACTTCAGAAGTGCTCACCGCCGTTCGCCCAGGCATTACGCCAGAAATGGCCGCGGCGGTCAGCAAACTGATGCGCAATCAGGATCTGATTCTGGTGGGCAGAAAGTGCCGAGTTACCACGGCTTTTCGTAATACCATCGGCCTGCCCGGGCGGCTTTCTACCCGGCTACAGCCCAACCACCCGACGGACGATGTCACCGGCATTGCGGCGAGTATTCTGGATGGCCTGCTCTATGGCAGCGGCGACGCGGTCATCGGGATTAATCCGGCCACCGATAACGTGGCTCAAAGCGTGAAGCTGATGCGCTTAATGGATGACGTGATTCAGAAGTACCAGATTCCCACCCAGTCCTGCGTGCTTACCCATGTGACCAACACGCTGGAAGCCATTGAGCAGGGCGCCCCGGTAGACCTGGTGTTTCAGTCGATAGGCGGTACTGAAGCCACCAACCGTAGCTTCGGGTTTGATTTAAGCACGTTGGCCGAAGCCGAAGCGGCTGCCCAGTCGCTTAATCGGGGCACGGTGGGGCGCAACGTCATGTACTTTGAAACTGGCCAGGGCAGTTCGCTCTCCGCGGATGCTCATCATGGGCTTGACCAGCAAACCTGCGAGGCACGTGCCTACGCGGTGGCGCGCAAATTCAGCCCGTTGTTGGTCAATACGGTGGTGGGGTTTATCGGCCCCGAGTACTTGTTCGATGGTAAAGAGATCACCCGGGCCGGGCTTGAGGACCATTTCTGCGGCAAGCTTTTGGGCGTGCCCATGGGTTGTGATGTTTGCTACACCAACCATGCTGAAGCCGACCAGAACGATATGGACAACCTGCTGACCCTGTTGGGCGTGGCGGGCTGTAATTTCGTGATGGGCATTCCGGGGTCTGACGACATTATGCTCAATTATCAGACCACCTCGTTTCACGACGCGCTCTACGCCCGCCGCGTGCTTGGGCTAAAGGCCGCGCCGGAGTTTGAGCGCTGGCTTGATGAGATGCAGATTTTCAACGATGTGAAAACACACACGCTAAACGACCAGGTGCCCGCCGCGTTCGCTAACAGCCTGCGCCACTTGCCTAGGGAGCCACGCCATGACATCTAACCCAACGCCTATTGTTGTAGAGAACCCTTGGGAACGGCTGCGTGCATTTACCGATGCGCGTATCGGCTTGGGCCGGGCGGGCGTCAGCCTGCCTACCGGTAAGCTGCTGGAGTTTCAATTGGCCCACGCTCAGGCGCAGGATGCGGTGCATGCCCCGCTGGATGTCGAGGCGCTGGCTCAGCAGTTGCAAGAAGCCTTTGTGCTTGAACATGAGCCGCTTCGCTTGCACAGCCAAGTGGAGGACCGCGCCATGTATCTCCAGCGCCCCGATGTTGGCCGCCGGTTGAATGATGGTTCGCGGGAGCGCTTACACAATGCCCAAACGTCGCCATCACGCGTGGATCTGGCTGTGGTGATCGTCGATGGACTTTCTGCTCTGGCGGTCCAGCAGAACAGCCAGCCATTTTTAAAAGCGCTGTATCAGCAGTTTGAGCAGGACAACGCTGCGTGGCAGTTAGCGCCGCTCGCTATCGTCGAGCAGGGCCGGGTGGCGATTGGTGATGAAATTGGCGCGCTGCTCAATGCCGACGCAGTGCTGGTGATGATTGGTGAGCGGCCCGGGCTTAGCTCGCCGGATAGCCTCGGGCTTTACATGACCTGGGCGCCCGAGCCGGGGCTTAAGGATGACCGGCGCAACTGCATTTCCAACGTGCGCCCAGCGGGCTTGAACATGGCGGAGGCAGCCCGGCGGCTTTTTTTACTGCTTAAAGACGCCCGTAAGCTGAAAATATCGGGCGTTAAATTAAAAGATCGCAGTGAAGACGGCGTATTTGAAGACAAGGTACTTGAAGGCGACGCAGCCGCCCCGGGCGCAACGAAAAATTTTTTGGTCGCTGATTAGCGCTTATGCCGCACGGCGTGAAGAGGCTACTCACTCACTCAATAAAGCGCCTTTGCTGAATGGCTTCATGGCGTTTCATCCTATAGGCTGATCAAAAAGCGACAAGAGTCCCGCTTGTGAACACCACGCCTGCCTATCGCTTGGCCGCGACCATTTTGCATGGCTTTGAAGCGTACCGTACCCGCTTTAAAGCGATCACCCTGGATGCACAGCGCCGCTTTCAAGAAGGTGCCTGGCGGGAGAGTCAGCAAGCGTCCATTGCGCGGATTAATCTCTATCAGCAGCAGGTGGATGACGCGGTTGAACGTCTCAAGCGTACATTTTCAAATGAGTTATTAACCCATTGCGAGGTCTGGCGTGAAGCACGTAGCCACTATGCCGAGCTAATTCGTCCGCGGCTGGACGTTGAACTGGCCGAAACTTTTTTTAACTCGCTCTTTTGCGCCATTTTCAAGCATCGCCATATTCGCAATGAATGGATGTTTGTTATCAGCTCACGAAAGAAGGCCGCGCACCGTTCAGGCATTGAGTTATGCCGACGCCGTTCAATTGATGGGGATTGGCTGGCGGCTCTGCGCTGGGCACTGGAAGGCGCTGCCTTGCACAACCCGTTTGCCGATATGGCACGAGATACTCGCTTGGGTGCCGCACTATTAAACAAAACGTTGCCAGACACTATATGGCAGGCCAGGGACGCCGCTATAGAGCTGCTTCACAGCGTTTTTTACCGCAATAAAGGGGCATACCTGGTGGGGCGAATCACCGGCGACGGGGAACAAGTGCCACTGGTCTTGCCAGTACGCCACCAGGAGCATGCCGAGCAGAACACTGAGGGCATCCCCCAGCTTCATCTGGATACCGTACTGATTACGCCTGACGATGTAGCCATTATTTTCTCGTTCAGCCGGGCGTATTTTCAGGTGGATGTCGCGGTGCCGAATGAGTGTGTGGGTTACCTGCAGCGCTTAATGCCCCATAAGCCAGCCGGTGAGCTTTACGCGGCCATTGGTTTTTTTAAACATGGTAAAACCGAGTTCTTTCGCGCGCTTAATCAGCAGGTCGCCAAGCGCGAGGATGTGTTTATTATCGCCCCCGGCGTGCGTGGGATGGTGATGGCCGTGTTTGTACTGCCGAGTGCGCGTACGGTATTCAAGATCATTAAAGACACCTTTGACCCTGCCAAGGACGTGACACCTGATATCGTGCGCGAAAAGTATCATTTGGTGAAGCGCCACGACCGGGTAGGCCGCATGGCCGATACTCAGGAATTTTCTAACTTTACCGTGCATAACGACCATTTCGACCCGGAATGCTTGGCTCACCTGTTGGAAGTTGCCCCCTCTACCGTGTCGCTGAAAGGCGAGAAAGTCGTCATCAAACACTGCTATACCGAGCGCATGATGACGCCGCTGAATATCTACCTGGAGCAGTGTGACGATGAGGCGCAGTTAGCGGTGCTCAAGGACTATGGCGATGCCATAAAGCAGATGGCCGCCGCCAATATTTTCCCAGGCGATATGCTGCTCAAAAACTTTGGCGTTACGCGCCAGGGGCGGGTGATTTTTTACGACTACGATGAGGTGTGTTACCTCACTGAGTGCCACTTTCGCGCTATCCCGGCCTCGAGTGGTGACGATTACCTGAGCGGTGGAAATGAAAGCTTCTCCATTGGTCCGAACGATATCTTTCCCGAGGAGTTTGGCCCATTCATGTTTGCTAACCCGGAGCGGCTGCGGGTGTTTACACAGCTTCACCCGGAGCTGTTTGAGGTTAGCTACTGGCAGGGCCTACAGCAGGCCATTGTCGATGGCCGTATCATTGACGTGTACCCTTATGGAAACGAGCAGCGCTTTGTAGACGCTGAACAGTAACCGCGGTAAAGCAGCGAGGTAATCATGACGACAGCGCGCCATCTGGTGGTATTTACCGGCTCGGGGATCAGCGCCGAAAGTGGTATCAAGACATTCCGCGCAAGTGATGGCTTATGGGAAGACCACCCGGTTGAAGAGGTGGCAACGCCGCAAGGCTGGCAGCGCGACCCCCAACGCGTACTGACGTTTTATGATCAGCGCCGAGAGCAGATTCGCAGTGCCCAACCCAATGCCGCGCACAGGGCGCTGGCAAGCCTGGAGCAGGCGGGGTTCAAGGTCACCGTTATCACTCAAAATATTGATGACCTACATGAGCGGGCAGGTTCCAGCGATGTGATCCATTTGCATGGCGAAATTTTAAATGCCCGCTCCAGCGCGGATGAGTGCATGCGCTATCCGCTCGTTAAAGGCGGTATTGCGTTGGGTGATCTGTGCGATAAGGGCAGCCAGCTGCGCCCTGACGTGGTCTGGTTTGGCGAGGCCGTGCCGCTGTTTGAAGAGGCCTGCGAACTAGCCAGCCAAGCGGATTTTTTGCTGGTCGTCGGAACCTCGCTTGCGGTGATGCCCGCCGCCTCACTGCTCTCGTATATCGACTACGACACGCCCTGCGCACTGGTTGACCCGGATGCCGATGCCTTAAGCCCACCCGGTGTACTGGCGATTAATGCCACTGCCGGGGAAGGCGTGCCCGCGCTGGTAGAGCGCTGGAAAAGAGAAGGCGCGCTAACACTGCCTTAACGCTTTAGCCTGACAAGCGGGGTGACGATTTCAGAAACCAGGCCTTCATGACATCAGTAATGTGGGTTAGCTGCTGCTCAGAAGTAATATAGGCGGGCATGGTATATAGCCAGCGCCCAATCGGGCGTAGCCAAACACCCTGCTCGCGAGCAAATGTGGCAACGCCTGTTAACGCTGCTTCCGAGTGCGCTTCAATAACGGCCGTGGCGCCCAGTACGCGTACATCGGCAACCTCTGGGTGCGCCATGAGCGCTTGATCCTCCAGTAAGGCGCGGCACAGTAACCGGTTTAAGAGCGCTATTTTGCCAGGATAGTTTTCCTCTTCAAATACCGCCAGGCTTTCCAGCGCTACCCGGCACGCCAAGGGGTTGCCCATAAACGTTGGGCCGTGCATAAAAGCGTGCTGTGCGCTGTCACCGATAAAAGCGTCGTGAATGCGGTCGGTCGCAAGCGTGGCGGCGTGGCCCAAATAGCCGCCAGTTAGCCCTTTGGAAAGCACCATGATATCGGGGCTAACGTTGGCGTGATCGGCGGCAAATAGTTTGCCGGTGCGGCCAAACCCCGTGGCAACCTCATCAAAGATCAGCACCACGTTAAATGCGTCACACAGGGCCCGGGCGCCGCGCAAGTAGTTCGGGGAGGTCATGTTCAGCCCACCCGCAGCCTGCAGCAGCGGCTCCATCAGCAGCGCAGCAATGTCCTGATGGTGACGCTCAAGCACCTCGCCTAGCGCATCTAAATCGGCGGCGACCTGCGCTTGCGTTGCGTTAAAAGGAGCGGTTGGCGCAGGCGCAAAATGGTGCTGGGGCAGCAGGCTTGAAAACAAGCTGTGCATGCCTTCTTCTGGGTCGCACACGGCCATGCAGCCCGTGGTATCTCCGTGATAGGCCTTCATTAGCGAGAGCATTTTGCGCTTTTTGGGTTGTCCAGTAAGCACGTGGTACTGCAGCGCCATTTTCATCGCCACCTCCATGCCTACCGAGCCGCTGTCAGAGTAGAAGACGTGATTAAGCCCGTCGGGCGTGACGCGCACCAGCTCACGCGCCAACTGGTCGGCGGGGTCATGGGTGAGCCCGCCGAGCATCACATGGCAGAGTGTTTCCGCCTGCTCGCGAATGGCCGCCACCAGGCGCGGATGGCCGTAACCGTGAATCATGCACCACCAGGAGCAGGTAGCATCCAGCAGGCGCTCGCCGCTTTCCAACTCAAAATAGGCGCCGCTACCGCCGACCACCCGGGGGGCGGGCGGTTGGGTTTTAAGGTGTGCGTAGGGGTGCCAGACTGGCGAGTTCATAATGCCTCCAACGAGAGATAGCGGTGGGCGGTGGCCGCATCGGGCGTTGTCAAATGCGGCACAATGCCCAGGCAGGGCGCTGCCAGCCTGGCGTTAAGGTGGGCCATGTTGGCCGTGAAACGGGTAGTATCCGCCGCAAAGGCGGGGTCAATCACACTGCCTGCCCAGCCCGCAAGCGTCAGACCATCGGCGCGAATGGCGTCGGCCGCTAAGCGGGCATGGTTCAGGCAGCCGAGCTTTAAACCAGCCACCAGGATCACCGGCAGCCTCAGCGCGATGGCGATGTCGGCAAAATCCTCCTGTTCGTTGATCGGCACGCGCCAGCCGCCCGCACCCTCAATCAGAGTGAACGCCCTCGGCGTCTGGCCAAGGGTGTCACGCAGCCAGTGGGCAACCTCAGACACGCTTAGCATCTGGCCTGCCTCCTGTGCGGCCAGGTGAGGTGCTATCGCAGGCTCAAAGGCCATTGGGTTAACCGTGGCGTAGTCAACCGGCGGTTCACACTGCTGCTGCAGTGCCAGCGCATCGCCATTGCGCAGCCCTTTCGTCGTTAGTGAACTGCCAGAGGCGATGGGCTTAAGCCCTAAGGTGCTCAACTGCTGGCATCGGGCGGCATAAAGAAGCGCGCTCCCGACCAGCGTTTTTCCCGCATCGGTGTCGGTGCCGGTAACAAAAAAGCGCTTCATCGGGGTTTCTCCAGCTGCAGGTTCAGGCAGTGATAGCTGATCGGAAGCCCTTGGCGCTTACGAAGCTGCTCAAAGCGCGTGGCAGCCGCTGCCAGGTCCGCCCGGGTGAGCATGGCGTTGGGCCTGGCCACTTGTGCGCCAACCCCCTTGATGGAAGCCATAACGGCCTTGATGTCAGGATAAAAGAAGGTTTCCACGCGGGTCGCTTGGTGAGTGCAGCGCAGGCCGCTTTTGTGAATAGCACCGTTAACCAGGCGGTAGGAGGGCGTCGTTAACAGCGCGCTTGAGCGCTGCCAGGCGAAAGCCACTTCGGCCAACGTGCCGGGTAATAGCGTACTGATGTACGCCAGGCCGCCTGGCGCCAGCACTCGATACAGCGACTGCATAACGGCCAGAGTGTCGCGACACCACTGAATGGCCAGGTTGGAAAACACCAGGTCGAATAGGTAGCAAGGGATGGGCAACGACTCGGCACTGCCTGGCTGCCAGGCAATGTGGTCGCCGTGGCGCGAGCGAGCGTGCTCCAGCATGCCCGGCGCAATGTCCAGCCCCGTGACGTGTCCATGGGGGTAGCGTTCGGCTAGTCGCTGCGACCAATAGCCAGTACCGCAGCCCAGGTCGAGTATATGGCTAGCCTCAGATGGCAAGTCGTTCCATAGCGTTTCACCGATATGGCGTTGGGCGCTGGCCAGTGCATCGTATTGCGGTGCTGCCCGGGAGAAAGCGTGCGCCACTCGGGCCTGCCAGTCGGCGCTGGGCCGCCGTAACTGAGGGGGGATCGAACTCATGCCATTTCCCTGGCAGATAGCGCAGTGGCTTGAGCGGCGAGCAGTGACGCCAAACGCGCTGGTTGCGAGAGCATTGGGCAGTGGCCGCCGCGTTCAAGTGTTAGCGTCCGCTGGCACTCAATAGCGCTGATCAGCGGGTCATGCTCGCCCACGAGATGAACCACTGGGCATGGCGACGTGTTTAGGCGTCGACGATTATCCAGTGTGGCCAGCCAGTGAAGGCCTGCAGAAAGCGTGGTGCGGTCTGCCGGGGGCGTACTGCCAAGCAGGGCACGCAGCTGTGCGTGAACCTGATACGGAGCGGGCTCTCCTTGAGCCTGCCAGCGCAGAAAGTGACGCCACGCAGCATCGCCACGGTGCGCAAAGATGGCCTGGAAGTCGGCAAGCGCTGCTGACGTCGCGCTATCCGGCGTGCAGAACCTGGCACCTGCTCCCAGCAGTAGTAGCCCCTGGGGCGCAGGAAGATAATCAAGCAGCGCCGTCGCCAGCAGGCCGCCCAGCGACCATCCGACCCAAACCGCATCGCTGGGCAGACGGCTTGCCATGGCCGTGGCAAGCTCACTCAGGGAAGCGTTGGCAGGCAGTGCAGGAACCTCGCCGTAACCAGGCCAATCAACGGCGGCGACCTCGACGTTGGCGGGCCAGTAAGGGTGCAGCGGCCGCCAGATGCGCCGGTCAATTCCCCAGCCTGAAAGCAGTACCAAGCGCGTCATAATGCCTCCAAGTGGCAGGCCGCCAGCGTTTCGAGAAGCCGGTCGATATCACTACGCGAATGGCGAGCGCTGAGCGTAATGCGCAGGCGAGACTCATCTTTGGGCACGGTGGGTGGACGAATTGCGCCAACGTCAATTCCCGCTTGATACAGCTGTTCGGCCCACTGCAGCACGCGCGACTCGCCTCCCAGATACAGCGGTTGAATGGGCGTGCGCGATTCACCCAGCGGCAGGTTCAGCCGTAGAGCCTCTTCACGAAAGTAGTCTATATGACGCGCAAGGCGCAGGCGGTGCTCGGGCTCGCGCTGGACAATCGCAAGCGCTTCCAGCGTCGCGGCGCTAACGCCGGGCGGTTGTGCGGTGGTATAGATATAGCTTCTGGCGAACTGGGTCAGATGGTCGATCAACTGTGCATCGCCTGCAACAAACGCACCGGCCGTGCCCAGCGCTTTGCCCAGTGTACCGACCAGAATCGGCACCTGGTTACTTCCCCAGCGTGTGCCCACACAGCCGCTGCCGTTATTACCTATAACGCCAATACCGTGGGCATCATCAATCATTAGCCAGGCAGCATGCTGTTGGCTTACCCGCACCAGCGCTTCAATGTCGGCCACATCGCCATCCATGCTAAAGACACCGTCGCTAACCACTAGCTTGTGGGTACAGCGGCTGCGTGCCAGCAGGCGGCTCAAGTCGTCACTATCGTTATGGTGGTAGCGCCGCGAGCGGGCGCCGCTCAGCGCACTTCCATCCAGCAGTGAGGCGTGATTGAGCCGGTCGTGAAAAATGGCCGTGTGGGTATCGGCAAGCGCCTGTAGCACGCCCAGGTTTGCCATATAGCCGGTGGAGAACAGCACGGCTCGCTCGCGGCCTGTCCAAGCTGCCAGGGCGTCTTCCAGGGTATCGTGAATCGCGTGGTGGCCGTTCACCAGATGCGATGCGCCAGCCCCGGCGCCAAATCGGCGAGCGCCTTCGGCTTGGGCTGCCTGAACGCGAGGGTCGGTTGCCAGGCCAAGATAATCATTGTCTGCGAAGTTCACCAGGTGTGGCTGTCGGGTACGCCGAGTGCGCCACTGCTGGGCGTGCTGACGAACCGACCGCGCATTGGCCAGACGTTGATGCCACGCCTCAGACACTGGCATCCACCGCAAGCTCAGCGACGCGCTGGTTAAGCTGCTGCTGAGCCAAGCGCTCACTTTGCGCGGCCTCGCTTTCACAGGTTTCGCGCGTTTCTGGATGCAGGCCTAGCTTGGCAAACAGGGCCCGGTCTCGCGTGGCCTGGGGGTTGCTGGTCGTTAGCAGCTTGTCGCCGTAGAAGATGGAGTTGGCACCGGCCAGAAACGCCAGCGCTTGGGTGGATTCGCTCATCTGCTCGCGCCCGGCGGAAAGCCGTACATGGCTTTGGGGCATCATGATCCGCGCGACGGCAATGGCGCGGATAAACTCCAGCGGGTCGAGATCCTCCACGTTCTCAAGTGGCGTGCCGGGCACTTTGACCAACATGTTAATCGGCACCGATTCCGGGTGCGGGCTGAGTTTGGCCAGCTGTTGCAGCAGGGCGCTTCTATCCTGAGCACCTTCCCCCATGCCCAAAATGCCGCCGGAGCAGACCTTCATGCCCGCCTCACGAACAGTCGCCAGGGTTTCCAAGCGGTCACTGTAGGTGCGCGTGGTGATGATTTCGCCGTAGTAGTCGGGAGACGTGTCCAGGTTGTGGTTGTAGTAATCCAGCCCGGCGGTTGCCAAACGGGTAGCCTGTTGGTCGTTGACCATGCCCAACGTCATGCAGGTTTCAAGCCCCAGCGCCTTTACCTGGCGGACCATCTCTTCGACAACGAGCAGGTCCTTGTCCCGGGGGCTGCGCCAGGCTGCGCCCATGCAGAAACGGCTGGCGCCAGCTTGCTTAGCGGCCTGGGCCTGTTCCACCACTTTTTCGATTTCCAACAACTTCTCTTTTTCAAGCTGTGTGGTGTAGTGGCCCGATTGCGGGCAGTACTTACAGTCTTCGGGGCAGGCGCCGGTTTTAATCGACAGCAAGGTTGATACCTGGACCGCGTTAGGGTCGAAATGCGCTCGGTGTACCTGCTGAGCCTGGAACAGCAAATCGTTAAACGGCAGGGCAAACAGGGCGTTGATTTCTTCAAGCGTCCAGTCATTGCGTGGGGCAGCGGTCGCGATCATTGGTAAACCATTTTTATATAAAAAGTTGACGAGACTCTAGCGACGAAACGTTTGTTATGTCAACTATGAAAATTTAAAAGGTTTACGGTGGTGATGGATTCGTCAACGATCAAGCACTGCTTTATACTCTGCGCCCTTTTTCATCCTGTTGACGACCTTTGGAGCGCGGATGCCTGCCTCAACTGAATGTGATTCTGTCACTGGTCATCCTCGCCCACCACGTCGAGAGTTCAAGGCGCGGGGCAGTTTTGTCATACGCTGTGAGGGCTGTAATTTGCCCGCGCTAAACTGCCTTTGCCCGTACCAGGTGAAGGCTGAAAGCCATGCCCAGGTATGGCTGCTGACGCATCCGTTGGAGCACCATAAGCCGACCAATACGGGCCGCTTGATTGGCGACGTGCTGGCGCAAACGCAGGTATTTACCTGGTATCGGACAGCGCCGGATGCGCAGTTAACCGAGCTTTTGGCAGACCCGCGCTACGTGCCCTTTGTTATCTTCCCGGATGACCAGCCCGATTATGCCGACCGGGTGGTGGGAATGGACGCCGTACACAGCGCCAAACAGGAATCACGTATTCCTGTGTTTATCATTCTGGATGGTACATGGCGGCAGGCACGGCGCATGTTTCGCAAGAGTACGTACCTGGATGCGTTGCCGGTATTGCCGTTACATACCGAACGCGAAACCCGCTACCGGCTGCGTAAGCCCGCCTCGAAAGCGCATTTATGTACGGCAGAAGTGGCCATTGAGCTGTTGCGCCAAGGGGGCGACAACAACGCGGCGGCCGTGCTGGATGACTACTTCGATGTGTTTAACGATAGCTACGCCGCTAGCCGGTTCTACAAGAAAATTGCAGAACCCACTGAGGCAATGACGCGCCTTTTGGCACGCAAGGAAGGGCTAGAGGAGTTGTAACAGCGTCGTTAGCGGGCAGCGCCGGGTAGCCAGCGCAGGAGTATCTTGCGCACCCAGTACCAGCGGTTAATCAGCAGGGCGGTAAAAATTAGCCCGCAGCCGAGTAGCTGTAGCGGCGCCATGACTTCGCCAAACCACCAAGCGGCAAATAATGCGGTCCATACCGCTTCCAGCATCAATACCACCGAGGCGTGGCTTGGCGTGGTCATTCCCTGGGCGGTAATTTGCAGGAAAAACCGCAGGGCGCTTGCCAATAGAACACTGGCCATAAACCAGCCCAGAATAGACGTGTTAAGCGCCACGGGCTGGCGCTCAAACATAAAGGACACCAGGGTTAGTACGGTGCCCACGGATAACAGCTGAAGTGTGGTGAGCGGTAGGGCGGCTACGTTTCGCACGACGCGGGTATTAATATTGATGAGTAACGCAAAGCAGAGTGCTGCGCAGACCATCAAAAGCTGGCTGGTTTCTACCTTGAAACCAGCATTAAGGGAGAGCAACGCGAAGCCCAGCAGGGCAACGGGCAGGGCGATCCAGGTGGTGCGTGGAGGTCTATCGCCAAACAGCAGCTTGGCAACGATAGGCACCAGTAATATCCCCAGGCTATTGATAAACGCACTTTCGCCCAGGTGATTTGACGTTGCAAGCCCCATGATCCAGAAGCCAATGGCGCCGCTAAACAGAAAGCCCACAAAAATACCGCGCCGAATACGCCGTGCTGGCATGGCGCTTAAGGCGGGCCAGGCAAAGCCCAGCAGGATGAGCCCAGCCAGTAAAAAGCGTGTGCCGATAAACAGCATTGGCGGCATACCGGCAAGCGCTTCCTTGGAGAAAATCCATCCGGCTGCCGCCAGTATGGTTACCAGCAGTAGCAAGGCATCCGCCTGCCAGGGCGAACGTTTAAGCGTACTCACGCCGCGCCGCTACCAAACAAGGCACCTACAATTCGAAAGCCTGCGACCCAAGTGCCCACGGCTGAGCCGAGCGTGGCGAGGATAAACACCAGCAGCGTGCGCGACACCCGGTTTTTCCACCACCCTTTAAGGTGGGTGACATCCTGACGTAGCGAAGCGAAGTCGCGCACCTTGGGTTTGCGCATGTAAAGCTCCACCCCGGCGGCGACAAAACCGGCCCCAATCGTTGGGTTAAGCGAGGTAAGTGGTGCGGCAAAGAAAGTGGTAATAACGGTGACCGGGTGAGCAAGCGCAATAAGGGTCGCCCCGCCGGACAGAATCCCGTTGATCAAGAACCACTCCAGCACCAACTGCCAACCCAAATCGGTATTGCGTGAGAAGCCAATGGCAAAGCCGGTAATGACCAGCGTAGTAATCAGCCAAGGCAAGGCTTTCCAGAGTTTGGAGGGCGGCGGTGAAGCTTCCAGCGCTTCGCGTTCTACCGTTGGGTTCTCGGGTAATGGTGCTTCCAGGTGCTCAGCAGTGCCTTTCAGGTGGCCAGCACCCAGCACCACTAATACGTTCTTGAAGCGCCCAGGCGGCGCCTGTTCGGCAAGGCGTAGCACCATGTAGCGGTCGCGCTCGCGAATCAGCGGGGTGTAAAGGGCTTCCGATTCAGCGGCAAACTCGCTAAACGTGGCTTCCAGCATATCGCCTTCTTTTAGCTTTTCGATCTCTTCCTTGGATACGTCCTGGCGCGATAGTACGCTGCCAATCAGGCCTGAAAAGAGTGAAAAGCGTTGCCACCAGGGCACGTTGCGGTAGATGCGCTTAAGCGTTATCCCGACATCGCGGTCAACCAGTAAAAGCGGCAGGTTACGGTTACGGCACTCTTCAAGCGCGGCGCGCATCTCGGCCCCTGGCTCAATGCCGGACTGCTCAGCGATGCGCTGTTGAAAAGCGCCCAGTGCCAGGCTTGCCGCGACCATGCCCGCTTTGCCCTGCTTGAATACCTGGAAAAGGTCCTGCTCACCCATGGCATCCGGGTTCGTCATGCTGTGATGGCGGGCGTCGCACAGCTCAATTGCTACGGCGTCATACAGCCCGCTGTCAGCCAGCATTTTTACATCGTCAGCACTTTGTGCCGACACGTGCGCCGTACCCAGCAAAGTGTAGGTAGTACCGCCCACGGTAACCGTTTTCAGCGGCCCGCTAGTGGCGGGTAGTGCGTCAGACGCCGTGGCTAGCGGGGTGGTGTCGTCTTGGGTCATTAGGTGTCTCAACTCAAATAGTAAACGGCATCATCCGAATTAGCGCCGCCAAAAAGCGGGTGTAAATAACACTAACACGGTAAAAATTTCCAGGCGGCCCAGCAGCATGGCAAGCACCAGTATCCATTTGGCAAGATCAGGTAGCTCGCCGTAGTTGCCGCTGGCTTCTCCGAGTGCCGGGCCAAGGTTATTAAGCGCTGACCCCACGGTCGACCAGGCGGTGACCTGATCCACGCCGGTCGCCATAACGCCCATCAGCATTAAAAAGAACAGCATGACGTAGGCGGAGAAGAACCCCCAAACGGCCTGGGCGATGCTGTCGGGTACACTCACTTTGCCGACTTTAACCGCGATAACCGCATTGGGATGGATCAAGCGCATAACCTCGCGCATGCCCTGCTTGAGAATCAGGATAATCCGGATGACCTTCATTCCCCCTGCTGTTGAGCCGGAGCAGCCGCCCACAAAGGCGGCAATAAACAGTAAAAAAGGGATAGCGCCAGGCCAGGCCGAGAAGTCGGCGACGGAAAAGCCTGCTGTGGTCGCGACGGACACCACCTCGAAAAGCGCGTAGCGCAAGCCGCTTAGCGTATCGTAGGTGTGTGTCAGCCACAGGGTAATCGCGGTAATCGTGACAAGTCCTGCCAGAAACAGCATTAAAAAGCGTGCTTCCGGGTCTTGGAAGTAGTGCAGCAAGCGCTTTTCACGCCAGGCGATAAAGTGCAGGCTAAAACTGAACGCGGAAATGAGTATAAAAGCCGCGCAAATCAGCTCAATCGCTGCGCTGTTGAAGTAACCGATGCTGGCATCATGAGTAGAAAAACCGCCAATCGCCACGGTAGAGAAACTGTGCCCTATGGCATCAAACCAATCCATGCCGGCCAGCATATAGGCCACCATGCAGGCCATGGTGAGGGTGGCGTAGATGTACCAAAGCGCTTTGGCCGTTTCGGTAATGCGTGGCGTTAGTTTGGAGTCTTTCAGAGGCCCTGGAATTTCGGTGCGGTAGAGTGCCATGCCGCCGACACCAAGCGTAGGCAGAATCGCGACGGCCAACACCACAATCCCCATCCCGCCAAGCCACTGCAACTGCTGGCGATAGTAGAGAATCGATTTGGGCAAAAAGTCGATCCCTGTAATCACCGTGGCGCCTGTCGTGGTCAGGCCTGAAAACGATTCAAACACCGCATCGGTAATGCTCAGCGACGTATCGCCAAACAGCATCAGCGGTAGCGAACCAAACAGCGCCAGAACCGTCCAGAACATCGCCGCGATTAAAAAACCATCACGGATGCGTAGCTCTTTGTGGGCACGGCGGTTGGGTAGGTACAAGGTTAAGCCGGTGATCGCCGTAATGGCGATACCGATCATAAATGCGTACCAGACCCCATCGCGAAACCACAGGGAAATCAAAATGGGGGGGAGCATCGTCAGGCTGAACAGCATCAGCAACAGCCCTAAAATGCGTAAAATGACCCGCAGACTCATGGTAGGTGCATGCTCCTAAAAGAACGTCAAACCGACCTGGAACATACGCTCGACATCGCGGATGCGGCGCTTATCGATCACAAACAGAATCACGTGATCGCCGCTCTCCACCGTGACATCCCCATGAGCGATAATGACGTCCTTGCCGCGCACAATCGCTCCGATCGTGGTGCCCTCGGGCAGGCCGATCTCGCGAACGGTACGGCCGACAACTTTCGAAGAGTGTTTGTCGCCATGAGCAATGGCTTCAATGGCTTCTGCCGCTCCTCGACGTAGTGAATGCACATTGACGATATCGCCTCGGCGTACGTGGGTTAACAGGCTGCCAATGGTGGCCTGCTGGGGCGAAATCGCGATATCGATCTCGCCACCTTGAACGAGGTCTACGTAAGCGGCGTTGTTGATCAGCGTAAGCACCTTCTTGGCCCCCAGCCGTTTGGCCAGCAGCGACGACATGATATTGACTTCGTCGTCGTTGGTCAGCGCGCAGAAAATGTCGCAGTCTTCAATGTTCTCTTCTTCCAGAAGCCGCTTGCTGGTCGCGCTGCCGTGAAGCACGACGGTGCGGTCAAGCCGTTCGGAGAGCGTGGTACAGCGCTCAAGGCTATGCTCGATAATCTTGACCTGATGGCTGTGTTCCAGATGTTCGGCCAAGCGTTCGCCAATGTTGCCGCCGCCCGCAATGACTACGCGGCGAAAGCCTCGTTCGATTCGCCGAAGCTCGCTCATGACCGCGCGAATGTCTCTCCTGGCAGCAAGGAAAAACACCTCATCGTCGGCTTCAATGACCGTGTCGCCGCGGGGAATGAGGGGCCGGTTACGCCGATAAATAGCCGCGACGCGAGTATCCACGTTGGGCATATGACTGCGCAAAAAGGCCAGGTCCTGACCCACCAGTGGCCCGCCATACACCGCTTTGACCGCCACTAGCTGCACCAGGCCATCCGCAAAGTCCAGCACCTGCAACGCACCAGGGTGTTCAATCAAGCGGCGGACGTGATCGGTGACCACCTGTTCGGGGCTGATCAATACATCAATGGGGATCGCTTCGTGGGCAAAAAGCCCCTTGCGAGTCAGGTAGGGCGTGGCGCGCACTCGGGCAATTTTGGTAGGCGTGCGGAACAGCGTATGCGCGACCTGACAGGCGATCATGTTGACTTCGTCGCTGTTGGTCACCGCAATTAACATGTCAGCATCTTCGCAGCCAGCCTGCCGCAGAACGATAGGGTAGGAACCCGCGCCGGTGACAGTGCGAATATCGAGCTTGGTGTGCAGCTCGCGCAGCTTATTGGCGTCGGTATCGACAACGGTGATGTCATTTTCCTCGCGGGCGAGGTGCTCCGCCAGGGTGCCGCCGACCTGGCCGGCGCCGAGAATGATGATTTTCATTACTGAGCATCGGTTCCATTGAAAGCGCCAGCGCAATAGGTAGCGTTGTATATCTAACGTAATGCGCTGCAATAAAGACGGCGGCCAGTGTAAACCAGCCGCCGTCGAAATGCAGGTAAGGATTATTCCAGCGTGAAACCGACTTTAACGGTGACCTGCCAGTGGGCCACGCGGCCGTCTTCAATATGGCCACGTGTATCGGTCACTTCTAGCCAGCGCATGTGCTGGATAGACTCGGACGCCTTGGCGATTGCATTCTGCACGGCTTCCTCGATGCCTTTCTCGGAAGAGCCGGTGATTTCTATGTGCTTGTAGGTGTGGTGAGTCATGGTATCTCCATCCTTAGTCATGAGTTCACTGCCTTGGCACCAGAACGCGCCTAGGCAGACTGCTTCTCAAGCCTGGCATAAAAAAAGCCGTCATGACGTCCTTGCTCTGGAAATAGCTGGCGGCCCTGACCGCTTTGGAGACCCCAGGCCACATCGCTGGGCGTGGTCACTTTGGCATCAGGTGTGCGCGCCAGGAAGGCCTCGATCTGTTGGGAATTCTCCTCAGTCAGTACCGAGCAGGTGGCGTATAACAGCGTGCCGCCTTCGCGCAGCATGGGCCATAAATTGTCCAGTAGCTGCTGCTGTAGCTTGGCCAGCTTGCGGATGTCCTCTTTGCGTCGCAGCGTTTTGATATCCGGATGGCGCCGTATAACGCCGGTACCTGAGCAAGGAGCGTCAAGCAGAATAGCCTCAAACGGCGTGCCGTTCCACCAGTCGTGCTGGGTGGCATCCACATTCTGAAGCGTGGCGGATAGACCCAATCGCTCTAGCGTGCTCTCTACCCGCGAAAGACGTTGGTTATCGCTATCCAGGGCGGTCAGCGCAATATCAAACTGTTCAAGCAAGTGAGCCGTTTTGCCGCCAGGCGCGCTACAGGCATCCAATACCTGCGCACCGGGGCGAGGTGCCAGGGCAGGGCCAAGTAGCGCAGCACACAGCTGGGCTGCCTCATCCTGTACGCTAACGTGGCCCTCGGAAAATCCGGGTAGCAGGGTGACATCGCAGGGCGTGTTAAGGGTAATGCCATCCGGCGAGTGGGCGCAGAGTTCACCGCTTAAGCCTTGCTCGGTCAGCCGTTCTATATAGGCTTCGCGGTCATTGTGATGCTGATTTACGCGCAGCGTCATGGGGCCAGGCTGATTATTTGCCTCAACAATTGCCCGCCACTGCTCCGGCCAGGCGCTGCGTAGTGCGTCCAGCAGCCAGCGGGGGTGGGCCAGCGCAATACTCTCATCCTGATCAACCGCCGCCTGAAGTTCATCGGACTCGCGCTGTAGGCGGCGCAGGCAGCCATTCAGTACGCGGGTCGCCCACTCTTTACCCAACAAGCGCGCGGCACCGGCGGTTTCGCCGACGGCTGCGTGGGCGGGAATACGCATATACAGCAACTGATAAATACCCAGCAGCAGCAGCGCGTGAATATCACTGTCACGTTTTTTAAAGGGCTGCTTTAGGAGGCTGTTAGCCAGCGCTTCCAAACGTGGAAGCTGGCGACAGGTGCCAAAGCAGAGCTCTTTTAAAAGGGCCCGGTCGCGGGCAACGACACTGTTCTCATCCAACGCGGCCAGTGAGCCTTGCTGAGAAATAACCGGCGCTAACACACGGGCGGCGGCGGCGCGCACGTCCTGGCCGCTATTGCCTGATGCACGTTTACCGTGTTGTGAGCGTTGCTGACTCATAAAGCGTCTCCTTGCTGGGATTCAGGCTGACCAAGGCGGTTACCGGACGTCAATCGGGCATGGCGGGCGTTGAGTAAGTCGCGCACAGCCATGGCCTTGCCGCCAGGAAGTTGGGCGCTGCTGATACATAAAACCTCTCGGCCTTCCGGGCCACAGGCAATACGCAGATGGTCTTCACCGTTTTCAAGCAGCGTGCCGGGCGGCGTTGCGCCCTGTTCACCGGCTTCAGCGCTTGCCATGAGTAAGCGTAAGCGGTCATCACCCATCTGACACCACGCCACCGGCCAGGGGTTAAAGGCGCGGATTTTACGCGCAAGGCGTTCAGCAGGCTGAGTGAAGTCCAGCTCGGCCTCTGCTTTGCTGAGCTTGGTGGCGTAGGTAACGCCTTCTTCCGGCTGGGGTGTCGCACTGGCGTTACCGTTGGCCAGTTTATCCAGCACGCTGGTGAGCGCAGTGGCGCCTTGAAGCGCCAGGCGGTCATGCAGGTCGCCTCCGGTGGTTTGCTCGGTGATCGGGGTGCGTACTTCGTGCAGCATGGCGCCGGTATCAAGCCCTGCGTCCATTTGCATGATGGTAACGCCTGAGGCGTTATCACCGGCTTCAATCGCGCGCTGAATCGGGGCGGCACCGCGCCAGCGGGGTAGCAGTGAGGCGTGGACGTTAATGCACCCCAGGCGCGGTGTGTCCAATACTGCCTGAGGCAGCAATAAACCGTACGCCACGACCACCATAATATCGGCGTTTAAGGCGGCAAGCTCCGCTTGAGCGGCCGGGTCTTTTAGCGTTTGTGGCTGGTAGACCGGAAGCGCATGCTCAAGAGCAAGCTTTTTAACGGGGCTTGGCGTGAGTTTGCGACCACGACCTGCCGGGCGGTCGGGTTGGGTATAAACCGCCACTACCTTATGTTTGCTGGCCAGTAGGGCCGCAAGGCTTGAGGCAGCGAAATCAGGCGTGCCAGCAAAAACAACGCGCAACTGTGACATGACAACAGGTACCTGGTAACAGGGGAAATGAGAAAGCCTGGGGCAACAATAAAGGCCGAGAAGCAGGGTATACAACGGCTGTTGTACCGTTGTATGGAGTACCAGGCTTCTCGGCCTTAAGCGTTTTAAATACGCTCATTTACAAAACTTCTACAAAAGCCGAAGTAAACTGTGCTAAAACGGGTGGCTGTTAAGCGTCGTCTTTCATCAGCTTATGACGTTTCTGCATTTTTTTCATGATGCGGTCGCGCTTTAGCGGCGAAAGATAATCAACAAACAGTACACCTTCAAGGTGGTCGTACTCGTGTTGAATGCAGTGCGCCAGCAGGCCATCGGCCTCAAGCTCATACGCCTCGCCGTTACGGTCAAGCGCGTTGAGTTTTACCGTAAGGTAGCGCGGCACTTCCGCGTAGTGCTCGGGAATCGACAAGCAGCCTTCAGAAAGCGGCTCTTGGTCTTCGCCGACCGGCGTATAGCGAGGGTTGATCAGCACCAGCGGCTGCGAGTTATCTTCGCTTACGTCCATGACGACGATACGACGATGGACATCAATTTGGGTGGCTGCAAGGCCAATGCCACGTGCGTCGTACATGGTCTCTAACATATCGTCGACAAGCTGGCGGACCTCGTCGTCAACGGTTTCCACCGGTACCGCCTTGGTGCGCAGGCGCTCATCGGGGAATTCGAGAATAGGAAGTTTGGCCATGGGGATTACCGTCATCGTTAAGCTAAATCTTGGATAATCAGGCCGGATAGCGGCGGCCTGGTACTTTGCTAATCGCCACTATATCACGCTGGCAGCGCTCCTGGGCATCAGCACATGCGGTGAAGCGCCATGAAAATGATCGAAACATCCTCCACGGAGTACGGGATAGTGCTAGCCAACTTTATGCGCCGCGCGGCAAGACAAAACGCGCTTTGTGACGTGCTCAAGAGGGTAGTAAGCCTGCTGTCTGGGTTGTTAATAAGTCTTCACGCCGTTGGCGCTGAAACGCTGCCGGTGGTGACGCTTTCTCCCCAAATACGCACCTTGCCAATGCCCGATGGAGCGCTAGACGCGAGGGTAAGTGAGCTCGGCACACTCTCGCTTGAAAGCCTTAACGCCTTTTGGCGTGAACACCGAGTAATAGAAGCCGGAGCGCGCCAGCCTGAGATGGCCTATGTGTTGGCTGGCGAGCACCAGCGATTGATCAACGGTGCAGGTGACCGGATTTACGCCCGTGGCGCTATGCCGAGCCACGCACTGGAAAGCGTACCGAGCAGCGTAACGAATAGAGCAACGACGGGCCTTGCCACCTTCGGTATTTATCGTCAGACACAGACCTATACCGCTGACGACGGCGCGGTGTTGGGGCAGGCGTTAAGTCACATCGGCGAAGCTCGCCTTGTACGCAGTGAGGGGGATATTGCCCTGCTGGAAGTGCTTAGCGCTCATCAAGAGGTGCGTAGTAACGACCTTATTCTTGCCCTTGAGCCTGATGCCCCCCAGGCTGCACTTCAGCCGCACCTGCCGCGCAATAACATTAGAGGTCGTATCCTCGCCGTACCTGGCGGCGTACGTTTTATAGGCACCTTGCAAATCGTTACGTTGGATTTGGGAGTGCAGGATGGCCTTCAGCCAGGGCATCTGCTTCAGGTTAATCAGCTGGGTAAAACCGTTTTCGATGCGCGCACCCAAGAATTAACACCATTGCCACCGACCCCGTCGGGTTGGGTGATGGTGGTGAAACCTTACCAGCAGGTGAGCTACGCACTGGTAATGCAAACGTCCAGTATGCTGGAAGTAGGTGATCTCGTGGTGAGCCCGGATTTATAGCGTAAGTTGAATGTTTAGTATGCACGTTAAGGAGCGTCGATGAATACCAGTGAGTGGTTAGTGGTCAACGCCTTGCCGGGCATGGGCGCACTGCGCATTACCCAGATGGTGGCACGCCAGCCGCGCTGGCCGGAAGGTTGGCTGGCGACACTGCCCGCTAACGCCGCCAGTGCCTTACGGCTGTGGCTTGAACACCCCGAGCGCAGCCCGCTTCAGCGATGCGTAGACGATGCGCGGGCATGGCAGCAGAGCGGACCAGCGCGACATATTCTACATCGTCACCACCCGGCCTGGCCTGAGCTGCTCAACGAGTTACCGGACCCGCCCACCATTCTTTGGGCTCAAGGGGATTTACAGGCGCTTGAAGGGCCAAGGATTGCCATGGTGGGAACCCGCAAACCCACCTCGGAAGGTAATGCCAATGCCCAGGGCTTTGCGCGGGAACTGGCTCGCCGAGGCTGGTGCGTGGTCAGCGGTATGGCGCTGGGCATTGATGGCATCGCACAGCGTGCCGCGCTGAGTGCCGGTGGAAGCAGTATTGCGGTGTTAGGCTGTGGCGTGGACGTTATTTACCCGGCTCGACATCGCGACCTGCATGAGCAACTGAGCTGCGCGCCTGGCGGGTTATTGTTGTCAGAGCATCCGCCGGGCACCAAGGCGCGCCCTGCGTTCTTCCCGCGCCGCAACCGGATTGTGACTGGGCTTTCATTGGGGACGTTAGTGATCGAAGCCACCGAGAAAAGCGGCTCGTTGGTCAGCGCTCGCTTGGCCCTAGAGCAGAACAAGGAGCTTTTTGCCCTGCCTGGGTCTTTGCACAATGTTCAGGCTCAAGGTTGCCTGCACTTGTTGCGGAATGGCGCAACGCTGGTGCGCCATGTCGACGATATGCTTGAAGAGTTGCAGCAGTGGGCGGGTAGCTTTTTACCCGCGTCCGTGAAGGCTTCGTCTCCCCCTTCAGGGTCAATGGCGCCATCAAGCGAACCACTGCCTGATGAGCTGCTTAACGTTTTATCGGCAACGCCGGTGCCGCTTGATTCACTGGTTCAGCATACCGGGGAGTCTGTCAGCAGCTGCCAGCAGCGGTTATTGATGCTGGAGCTTGATGGATGGGTCGCTCAGCAGGTGGGTGGTTGGGTACGCTTACCCAGGCCATGATAGGATGTGAGCATTCTCTTATCGCTAATTGCTTGTAGAGCAGGAGAGCCAATGAAACCGGCTGTCGACCTCGAAGTTGCCATTCATGCACTGCATGCTGGCGGTGTTATTGCGTGCCCCACCGAAGCCGTGTGGGGGCTTAGCTGTGACCCGGATAATGATGAAGCGCTTACCCGGTTAATGCGCATGAAAGAGCGCGACCCTTCCAAAGGCATTATTTTGGTGGCGGCCAGTATCCAGCAGTTTCAGCCCTGGCTAAACCAATTGCCGCTTGAACTGCATGCTCCACTTGCGGCCAGTTGGCCTGGCCCTAACACCTGGCTGGTGCCGGATAACGGTCGCAGCCATGCGCTGGTTCGCGGTGCTCATCAACGCGTGGCCTTACGCGTGACCGACCACCCCTTAATGAAAGCGTTATGCGAAGCGTTTGGCGGGCCACTGGTATCGACATCGGCCAATCGTGCGGGTGAGGCACCTGCCATGAGCGATGAAGAAGTCGCCGCTATTTTTGGGCAGGAAGTCGCCGCGATAGTAGCGGGCGAGCTGGGCGGGAATCCACGACCCAGCACCATCCGTGATTTAGCCAGTGGCCAGGTAATGCGCGCTTAAATAGATAAGTAAACGGCTTAAGTACCAAGTGCTTAAACGCGCTATGGTGAAGATTACTGTGTAGTAAGAATTTTGAACGGGAGTCATCGTGGCGCACGAGCATTTAGACGACGTTAAGCAGTACCTGCTCGGCCTTCAAGACCGGCTTTGTGAGGGGCTGGCCGCGGCTGATGGTAAAGCTGCGTTTAAGGAGGACAGTTGGCAGCGTGAGGAGGGCGGTGGCGGACGCTCACGCGTGATTGAGCAGGGCGGTGTCTTTGAAAAAGGCGGCGTCAACTTTTCCCATGTGTATGGTGCTCAACTGCCGCCCTCGGCAACGGCAGCCCGGCCGGAGCTTGCCGGTCGCAGCTTTCATGCGGTTGGAGTTTCCTGGGTGCTACATCCTGAAAACCCGCATGTCCCTACCAGCCACGGCAATGTACGCTTTTTTATTGCTGAAAAAGAGGGCGAAACGCCTGTCTGGTGGTTTGGTGGAGGCTTTGACTTAACGCCCTATTACCCGGTGCTTGAGGACGTGGTGCACTGGCACCAGGTGGCCAAAGCCGCCTGCGACCCTTTTGGCGATGATGTTTATGACCGCTATAAAGCGTGGTGCGATGAGTACTTTTATTTAAAGCACCGCGATGAGACCCGTGGGGTGGGCGGGCTGTTTTTCGATGATTTGAATGCTGGCAGTTTCGAGGAGTGTTTCGCCTTTCAACGCGCCGTGGGCGATAGCTTTTTAGAGGCTTACGTGCCGATTGTTAAGCGCCGCCAACAGGATGATTGGGGCGAGCGTGAGCGAGCGTTTCAGCTTTACCGTCGCGGCCGCTATGTAGAGTTTAACCTCGTATGGGACCGAGGAACGCTGTTTGGCTTACAAAGCGGCGGGCGCACCGAGTCAATTTTAATGTCGATGCCACCACTGGCGCGCTGGGAGTATGCCTATACGCCTGCCCCTGGCAGTGCTGAAGCCACGCTAAATGATTACCTGGTGCCAAGAGACTGGCTCAACGTGTCGGATAGGGCTTAAACATCGTGATCCACAGAAATATAAAACAGCGTACAGGAACGAGTTGATGAGTGACCTTTATTGCGTATTGGGTAATCCCATTGAGCACTCAAAATCACCCCTCATTCATAACGAATTTGCCCTGCAAACACAGCAAAAAATTGAATACACAGCACAACTGGCGCCGTTGGATGGCTTTACCGATGCCTGGCGAACGTTTGTTGGTAACGGCGGGCGAGGGGCCAACGTTACCGTACCCTTTAAGGAGGAGGCGTTTGCGCTCTGCGATACCCTGAGCAGACGTGCTCAGCGGGCTGGCGCGGTGAATACGCTGATAGTCGGAGGTAATGGTCTTACTTACGGCGATAATACCGATGGCGTTGGCTTGTTACGCGACCTTGCATATAACCGTGTAGCGCTTGCCGATAAGCGCATCCTGGTGGTGGGCGCTGGTGGGGCCGTGCGGGGAATTTTAGAGCCGTTACTCGCAGAAAAGCCTGGCGAGGTGGTGGTCGTTAACCGAACGGCTGAAAAAGCCCAACAATTGGCCGACGATTTTGCTGATTTGGGCGAGATTCACGGCGGAGGGTTTAAGGCAGCAAAAGGCCCTTTTAGTGTCGTGATCAACGGAACCAGTGCCAGCCTAACGGGCGATTTACCCCCTCTGCCGGGTCATCTGTTTGCAAACGATACCTGGGCCTACGACATGATGTATGGCGCTACGCAAACGGTTTTCTTGAAGTGGGCAGGAACGCATGGTGCCCAGCGGTTGGATGGCCTGGGAATGCTGGTAGAGCAAGCCGCTGAAGCATTTTATCTATGGCGAAATGTACGCCCCGAGACGACTCAGGTACGCCAGATGCTGCGCAGAATGCTCAACGCGGGTTAGCCGCTTGCATGTGTTCATCAAAAAAGGGCCGAGATGGATCGGCCCTTTATCGTTACAAATTAAAGCAAAGGGTTACGGACGCTGGCAGTTAGGTGTGTGCCCGCTGTTGCGCGCCTGCTCGTAGGTGGCAAGCGCTGTGTCCATATTGGCTTGTAGGCCCTCAATGCGCTGCCCCTGGCTTGGGTGCGTCGACATCCAGGCCGGTGGCGCGCCACCGCCCGAGGCGGCCTGCATGTTTTCCCAGAGCGTAACGCTTTGACGCGGGTCAAAGCCTGCCTGTGCCATCAGGTCCAGGCCAATCACATCCGCTTCGCTTTCATGGCTACGTGAGAACGGCAAGGCAATGCCGTATTGCGCGCCCATGCCCAGCACGCCCATCAGCTGTTGTCCGCCAGGGGTTTGCATACCCGATGCGCTGGAAATAACCGAAAGCCCTAGTGACGTAGCGTTTTCGGTCGATGCCCGCTCATTGGCGTGGCGGGCAAGTACGTGACCAATTTCATGGCCTACCACGGAGGCCAGTTGATCCTGGTTGGTGGCAACATTCAGCATGCCGGTGTTGACCCCCATATAACCGCCAGGCAGTGCGAAGGCGTTGGGCTGTTCGGCTTCAAATACCCGGATTTGCCAGTCAAGGTTACGCTGTTCAGCCGGTAATACATCCACGATGGCATTGGTGATGCACTGCACATAGCGGTGGCTTGCCTGGCCTGCGGTAGGAATATCCTGCTGGTACTGGGCGAATGCCTGTTGGCCCATCTCGTTAAGCTGGTCATCAGAAAGCAGCAATAATTGCGAGCGTCCGGTAGGGGACGTTGAACAGGCCGCTAAAGAAGCGCATAGCGCAGTAACAGCAAAGGGACGAAGCCAACGCATGAGATGATTTCCTTAAAGATGATTGAATTCCATGCACACAAGATAACCACTGTGCAGGGTAAATCAATCCCCTTGTTGCCACTTAATGCACTTGAGGACAGTGATTAAGGACAGGGATTGAGGCTAGGGGGAAACGCTGAACTGAGCCGACATTTAACCAGATGACTTGACCACGTGGAGCATTGGCTAGCCTCTGTTGCCATGCTGGGCAGAAACAGCTTAACGCTGAGGGATTAGCTGACCATCTTCACCCACATTAAGGCGAATGGTCGGTGTGAGCAGCCCCGCCGGTAGTGTCATGCCTAGGCCGCGTAAATCGCCTGGCGTGATCGCAAGCTCACTGCCTGCGGGTAGTTCGCCTTGAGAGGCGAGCTGCTGGACCAGGTTCAGCATTGGCGCCATTTTTTGGGCATCGGTGCCCAGGATATCAAATGCCACCGGCAAGCGTAGATTGGCGCCGTCGCCCGAGGTTAATGAAACATCCTGGGTATACTCCCCTTCCACGGGGTCAACGCCTGGCATGTCCAGCGTCCAGTTAAAGCCTGACATGGCTACTGCCGGCATTCCCGCAGGTAGCCCAAGGCCCATCGCAAGCGTCGCCTGAACCGGCAGGCTACCCATGCCCAGGCTTGAAGCCAGCAGGCTGGTCAAATCGCTGGTGTCCAGGCCTGCGTCAACGGAGTAGGGGCCAATACGCACATCCTCCACGCCGAGTGAGGTAATGGCCAAGCGAAAGGCAAATAGCCCCGTTTGGGGGAGTGCAAGGCAGCCGGTAAGCAGGCTTGCGACACTGAGAAGTGCTAACCAACGCCAACGGCGCATGAGATAAAGCATGAATGTCCCTCCCAAGAAGGGCAAAAGATGAGCGGAAATGCCCAAAAGCGCGGCTATTTGAGATAAGGCAGCGCCTTTTGTCAATGGTTTTTGGATTAACGGCTGGCGTTGCCTTCGCCGAATAAATTCAGCTCCCACAGAATGGGGTTGGGTTTGGCTCCCAAAGTGATTGATAGCGGCGGGCTATAGGCCCTTTAGAGGATTAAGAGAGCCTTGTTGTGGGGGCGGGCTTCAGCCCGCGATGCAGTGCGAAGCGCTGTCGGGGTGAAGGAGAGGAGCGATGGACGACACCTTGTCCTGTGGTGAGTAAGGGCGGCTGGCGCCGCCTTCGCCGAATAAATTCAGCTCCCACAGTATGGGGTTGGGTTTGGCTCCCAAGGTATGAAATTAGTTCCCCAAAGTGATTGGCTGGGTGTTTTTTCAAGAGTGCCGTAAAAAAACGCCTGCTTAAACAAGCAGGCGTTATTACTGCGGGATAGCGCATAGAGCGTTTAGCGACGGCTTTTCCGTGCATCTTTAGTGCGGGTAAGCTCGCGCTTTTTGGCTTTCTCTTTATCACTGGCCCCGGCCATAGAGTCAAACGGGTTATCGCCTGAGCGGAACTCAAACCGCATGGGCGTGCCGCGCACCTTCAACACTTTACGGAAAGTATTGATCAGATAGCGGCGATACGCTTCAGGAACCGACGCGGTCTGATTACCGTGCACAACGATAATCGGCGGATTACTGCCGCCTTGGTGGGCCATACGCAGCTTAATACGCCGCCCGTTAACCATCGGGGGCTGGTGCTGGCTGACCGCATCCTGTAACAGGGTCGTCAACCGGTTGGTCGACCAGTGTGCATTGGCCGCATTAAATGCCCGCTCAATGGAGGGGTATAAATCACCCACTGCCGTACCGTGCAGAGCTGAAATAAAGTGCATTTCAGCGTAGTCGGCAAAGCCCAGGCGGCGCTTGATATCGGCACGCATCTTGTCTTTTGCTTCGCTCTCCAGGCCATCCCACTTGTTGATCGCCAGTACCAGCGCACGCCCTGTTGTCAGCACGTAATCCAACAGGTGAAGATCCTGCTCAACCAGGCCGCTGCGGGCATCCAGTACCATCACCGCCACATGACACTCTTTAATCGCGTCAAGGGTTTTGATAATGGAAAACTTCTCGGCAATCTCGCTAACGTTCTTGCGGCGGCGAATACCGGCGGTGTCGATCAACACATACGGCTTGCCGCGGCGCTCGAAAGGAATCTCGATAGCATCACGCGTGGTACCGGCTTCATCGAACACCACGACACGATCTTCACCCAGTAGGCGGTTGACCAGCGTGGATTTTCCCACGTTGGGGCGACCAATGACCCCAATGCGGATGCCTTTGGAACCGATATCTGCTGGAATGCTGGGGTCGCGCTCGGGAAACGGCTCAAGCACGGTATCAATCAGCGTTGAAACGTTACGTCCGTGCGCGGCAGCAATGGCCCAAGGGTCGCCAAGGCCCAGCTTCCAGAAGTCGGCCATGGCCGAGTGCTCTTCCAGACCATCGGTCTTGTTCACCACCAACCAGGTTTTTTTCTGGTTAACGCGTAGGTGGTTGGCAATCGCTTCATCCGCTACGTTAAGCCCGGCACGGGCATCGACCAGGAACAGGACAATATCGGCTTCATCAATCGCGGCAAGCGACTGTTCTGCCATCGCCGCATCAATGCCTTCCTCATCACCACTGATACCGCCGGTATCAATCACCGTATAGGCTTTGCCGCCCAGCATGCCGTTGCCATACTTGCGGTCGCGGGTGAGGCCGGGAAAGTCGGCCACGAGTGCATCACGCGAACGCGTTAGGCGGTTAAACAGTGTCGATTTGCCCACATTGGGGCGACCGACCAAAGCAATGACGGGTGTCATGGAGTGACTTCCAGGGTTTCCAGACGACCATTGTCGGCCTGGACATGAATGGTGCTGCCATCAGTAATGGGGGACACGCTAATGCCGGATTTATGCACCCGGGTGCGGCCCACGATGTTACCTTCACGCGCGTCGATCAAATGGACATAACCTTCAAAATCGCCAACCACGATACGGCCATCAGCAAAGGCTGGGGCGGTAAGCCAGCGATCTTCAAGTTCATTGTTACGCCATATTTCTTGGCCATTTTCGGCATCAAGCGCGACGAGGTGGCTGTCGTCGGTAACCACATAAAGATAGTTACCTACCATCAGCGGTGAATGGCGGCTAGAGAGATTACTTTCCCAGAGTACGCTGCCGCGTGTGGCTTCCAGTGCCACCACGCGACCGTTGTAACTGGTGACAAACAGGCGGCCGTCAGGCGTAATCAGCGGCTGGCCGGCAATATCGACCAGTCGCTCAACTTCGCTACGGCCACTGGGGGTGGCGATTTGCATATCCCACAGCGGCTGGCCGCTACGGTTATCAAGCGTGGCCAGGCGTCCGTTTGCGAGGCCGACGAAAGTGACCGGGTCAATGACCATCGGCGTCCCGGTACCGCGAAGGGTAAGGGCAGGCTGAGAACTGGTATAAACCCAGCGCTCCTGGCCGTTGGTGCGGTCTAGCGCCGTTATCTGACCATCAACGCTTTGTACGACCAGCAATTGCTGGTTGGCTTGAGGCGCGGCCAGCACTTCGCTGGATACTCTGGAGCGCCAGCTGACGCTGCCATCGCGTTGATCCAGTGCAATTACTTCACCGTTGCGAGTGCCCAGGTAGACCTGGCCTGCAATCGCGGTCAGCGCGCTGGAGATCGGTGTATCAAGCTCTACGCGCCACTCACGATTACCGGTATTAGCGTTTAACGCCATGACCAGACCTTGTGCATCGGCAGCAAAGATCGTGCTGCCTTCACGGGAAGGGGCGATAGGGTAACGCGCACGGCCCAGGCCGCTGCCGATATTCTGGCGCCACTGGGTGGTCAGATTGGATGTTTCATCAAAGCTACGCAGCTCTTTGGGCGTATACGCGGGTTCGCCTTTATTGGCACAACCTGCCAGTAGAGCAATGGCTACCGCACCTAGCGTCACGCGCATGATCTGTTTGGAAAGACGCAGATTCATCATTGTGTCGCCTCCTCGGCGCCAAGATCGTCAAGCTTGAATGGTACGCCGTAAAGCGTTTGGTCGAGGCTCTCTGCAAGTTCCTGCGCGTTTTGCCAAGCGCTCCGCGCCTGGTCGGTTTGCCCAAGAGCTGCGTAGGCGTCACCGCGGACGTTGGCTTGCTGCGCCGCCAGGGCTTCGCTGATCGGTTCATCCAGTAAAGCAAGTGCCGCGTCAGGATTGCCGTTGGCGACCTCAATGCGTGCCAGACGCAGCCAGGCCAGGCTTTGCACATAGCGACGCGATGAGTTATCGGCTACCTGTTCAAGAGAGACCTTTGCCGCATCGATATCGCCCTGCTGTACGGCTAACCGAGCGTCCATAAGCAGCGCCAATTCAGCATAGAGCGTTTTGCCATAATCGTCGGTAAGCTCGCTAATGAGCTCGCGGGCGCTGGCCGTTTGCTGCTCATCCAGCTCGTTGGCCATGGCAACGTTGATCAATTGCTGGTAGCGCACCGAGGCGGCTTCCGACTGGCCTTGCTGATAGTTTTGCCATGCATTCCAGCCAAAGACGCCCGCAGCAGCAAGAGCGGCACCTGCAATCAGAGAGGTTCCATTCTCTTTCCACCAGCGCTTAACGATGTCCAGCTGCTCTTCTTCGCTTCGATCCGCCACGGGCGGCCTCCTATTGCATAAAATCGCCGCAGCACAGCGGCGATTAGTTATTTGTAAGCGCACAGCGCCTGTTCGGTTGGCTTAGTGGGCCAGCAGGTCGCCTAGCGTGGCAGAAAGTGCCGCTTGGCTCACGCGTTGCTGTTCGCGGTCATCGCGCAAGAACTTAAGCGTGGCGGCGTGTTCGGCCAGTTCGTCCTCGCCCAGCAGGATGGCGATGGGCGCAGCGCTTTTATCGGCCTTTTTCATGCGGCTCTTAAAGCTACCACCGCCGCAGTGCAGTTGAAGGCGCAAGTCGGGAAGCTCACTACGCAGCTGTTCGGCAAGCGTGAGCGCGGCAATCGTTGCGTTATCGTCCATAGGCAGGAGATAGACATCGCAGCCGCCCAGGGCTTCGTCCGGTACCAGGTTTAGCGTCTCCAGCAACAGGATTAACCGCTCAATACCCATGGCGAACCCAACCGCCGGGGTCGGTTTGCCGCCCAGCTGTTCCACCATGCCATCGTAACGACCGCCAGCACATACCGTGCCTTGGCTACCCAGCGCACTGGTGGTCCATTCGAACACCGTACGGCAGTAGTAGTCGAGCCCGCGCACCAGGCGAGGGTTGATTACAAAGGGGATACCCGCCGCATCCAGCATGGCTTTCAGCTGCTCGAAGTGTTCGCGCGACGCATCATCAAGATGATCCATGAGCTGCGGGGCGCCGTTAAGCATGTCCGCCATGGCCGGGTTTTTAGAGTCCAGAATGCGCAGCGGGTTAGTGATCAAACGGCGCTGGGAGTCCTCGTCGAGAATCTCGCGGTGCTGCTCAAAGTAGGTCACCAACTTATCGCGGTAGGCGGCGCGCGCCTCGGACGAGCCCAACGAGTTAAGCTCAAGCGTGACATGCTCAAACAGACCTAGCTCTTTCCACAGGCGTGCCGAGAGCAGAATCACTTCGGCATCGATATCCGGCCCTTCAAAGCCGTACGTTTCAACACCTACCTGATGAAACTGACGATAGCGGCCTTTTTGAGGGCGCTCGTGACGAAACATCGGACCCTGGTACCAAAGCCGTTGGGTCTGGTTGTAGAGCAGGCCGTGTTCCATCGCTGCGCGCACGCAACTGGCGGTGCCTTCAGGACGCAGTGTCAGGCTATCGCCGTTGCGGTCGTCGAAAGTGTACATCTCTTTTTCGACGATATCGGTCACTTCACCAATCGAGCGGGCGAACAGCGCTGTTTGCTCGACAATCGGCGTGCGAATTTCATCGAAGCCGTAGCGATGCATTAACTGACGTACTTTGGTCTCAAAAAATTGCCAGCGAGGACTATCGCTGGGCAACAGGTCGTTCATACCACGGATGGCTTGAATCTTTTTAACAGCGGACTTGCTCAATGAAAACTCCTCGTTCTGCATCCTGGCTGATGCATGGCCCCGGCATTAAACGCTGCGGGCGATCATGTCATCTTCTTGCTGCTGTTTTTGGCGCACTTTTTCGCGGATCATCCGCTCAAGATCATCCACCAGGTGGTCATTACGCAGTTTGCTGGCCGGTTTGCCGTCGATATACACCAGGTTGGCGGGGCTGCCGCCGGTCAGGCCAATATCGGTCTCTTTTGCTTCACCCGGGCCGTTAACGACGCAGCCAATCACCGAAACATCCAGCGGCGTCATGATGTCTTCCAGACGCTCTTCAAGCTGATTCATGGTGCTGATAACGTCAAAGTTTTGGCGTGAGCAGCTGGGGCAGGCAATAAAGTTGATGCCCTTGGCGCGCAGGCGCAGGCTTTTGAGCATATCAAAGCCGACTTTAATCTCTTCTATCGGGTCGGCGGCAAGTGACACACGAATCGTGTCGCCGATACCATCCATCAGCAGCATACCCAGGCCAATAGACGACTTAACGGTGCCCGAGCGCAGCCCGCCTGCTTCGGTAATCCCCAAGTGAAGCGGCTGCTCAATGCGCGTGGCAAGGTCACGGTAAGCCGCAACGGCCATAAACACATCAGAGGCTTTGACGCTGACCTTGTACTCTTGAAAATCGAGCCGATCCAGGTGGTCGATATGGCGCATGGCGGATTCCACCAGCGCGGCAGGCGTGGGCTCGCCATACTTTTTCTGAAGGTCTTTTTCCAACGAACCGGCGTTAACGCCAATGCGGATAGGAATGCCGTTATCACGTGCGGCACTCACCACCGCGCGCACGCGGTCTTCACGGCCAATATTGCCGGGGTTGATGCGCAGGCAGTCAACGCCTAGCTCAGCGACGCGCAGGGCGATCTTGTAGTCAAAGTGAATGTCGGCCACCAACGGCACACCCACCTGCTGCTTGATTTTGCCAAAGGCTTCCGCGGCGTCCATGTCCGGTACGGAGACGCGTACGATGTCAGCACCGGCTTTTTCCAACTGCTGAATCTGCCCAACGGTAGCCGCCACGTCCAGCGTGTTGGTGTTGGTCATGCTCTGTACGGAAATAGGCGCATTTCCGCCTACCGCCACATTGCCGACGTGAATCTGGCGGGACTGGCGGCGTTTTATCGGAGAAGGGGCGTGCATAAGACGGGTCACTCTCCCAGGGTGAATCGGGCGACATTGTTGGCGCCTGCGCGTTCTGCAAGGTTGATCTGCTCACCTTGGTAACGCAGTACGACGCCAGTGGCGTTTCCTACGGTTAAACGAAACGGCGGCACACCTTCAACGGTTACATTGGTGCCGGGCGTTTGTAAGCCAACAAATACACGTTCATTGTTGGCATCGAAAATTTCAGTCCAGGACTGCTCGTTAAACGTGAGCTCCATCTGACCTGGGTTGTCTGCCGGGGCCGTTGCCGCTTCCTCGGGGGCACCTTCATCAGCGTCTGCTGCATCAGTATTGGTCGCATCCGTATCTGCCGCAATATCAAGCGCGGCAGACTCGTCGACTGTCGCGGTCTGCTCCGCGTTATCAGTAGGCAGTGTTTCACTATTACCAGCGGTACCACCCGTGGCCGTATCGTTTTCCGGCTGGGCAGGCGAGGTGATGGCGGGCTGCTGAGGCGGCGTGGGCTCAGCGCCAGTATCCGATACCGGCGGTACTTCGCTACCTTCTTCAACGCTGGACGTCTCATTAAAGCCAGGCGGCTCGCTGCCACCACGGCTCTGCCACCACATGACGGTTACGCCGATCAGGCCAGCAATCACCAGCAAGGTCACCAGCTTAAATAGCCAGGCGCCCAGCTTTGAGGGGGGCCGACTAACCGCCACCGGAATAACTTTTCGCTCGGCATCCGCGGCGCCATAGCGCTCCTGGTAAGCGTCCAGGATCATATGCTCGCTCAGACCCAGGTATTTGGCGTAGGAGCGCAGGTAGCCACGACGGTAAGCAATAACCGGAATTTCGTCATAATGATCATGCTCAAGGCCATCAACGACGGCCGGGCGTAAATTAAGCGCGCGCGCCGCCTCTCCAATGGGCACGCCGAGCTCTTCTCGTTGGCGCAAGAGCATCTCGCCGGGAGAGGAGGTGGTACGGGAGGAAGTAACGCTATCTTGTAACTGTGTGTCGCTCATGGCTGAGCATCCTTAAAAATTAAGTGGTCAGGGCGTCAGTTCATAAGGCCAAGCTGGCGCTGGTAATCGGCTGCCGTGGCATGGTCGCCTTGGGCATGAGCGATATCAATTGCCATTTCCAGCGCTGCCCGGTCTGGCCCGGCCAACTGCAAATAGGTGTGCAACGGTGACCAGGCCTCATGGTAATTGCCCTGTGAAACTTCCAGTTCGGCTAACGTCAAGTACCCCCGCGACTGCCGCGGGTCGATACGCTGCGCGCGGGCTAAACGCCCACGCGCTTTATCAAATTCTTCCAGCGCCAAATAACATTGGCCCAGGTTGGTAAAAAGCTGGGCACGGTTGGCGTACTGGGCATCGTTAGATGCGTTTTCCAACTGATCGCAAGCGGCAGCAATATGCCCCTGCTGATACAAAAATGCCGCGTAATTATTGCGGGCACGGGTAAATGTCGGGTCGGCGTCGATCGCTTGTTTAAAATATTGGTCGGCAAGTTCGATGTCGCCCTGCTGTTGATAGACCATGGCCAAGGCCTGCAATGCTTTGGCATGGTGCGGGTCGATCTCCAGCGCGTGACCCAGGGCGGCGCGCGCCCGTGGGAGGTTGTTGCGCTCCAGGTAGGCAACGCCGAGCTGCGTATACGCATCCTTGGCGTCATTGCTTGCCTGAGAGGGTAACGTGTTTGATGTGGCACAACCGGCGAGCCATACGCTGCTCAACAGTACAGCGAACATGGGCACCCTAAACGGGTTAAAACGCCTGTAGTGACAGATCATGTTGATCCTCATGGTGTAAATAGCTAACTAACCGCCGGCACAACGAATAAACCGTGTCCATCAAAGCGCTGTGCTCGTCGGAAGTCAAGATAAGCACCGTTTAGTCAGCGTCAATCTGTACCGATTGGATATAGCGAGCGCTGCGCTTTGTTCGGTCTTTCACGCGTCCCACTAACTGACCGCAGGCTGCGTCGATATCCTCACCCCGAGTCATACGAACCGTCGCGTTATACTCCAAATCATACAGCCACTGTTGAAAGCGCATGACCTGGTTGCGTGATGGTTTTTCATATCCTGAGTTAGGAAACGGGTTAAACGGTATCAAATTAATCTTACAGGGCAACTCTTTAAGCAGCGCGGCGAGCTGTTCGGCATGCTCTTGCTGGTCGTTAACATCCTTGATCAGGGTGTATTCAATAGTGACCTGGCGATTGTCCGGGCACTTGGACAGGTAGCGATGACACGCATCCAGCAACATTTGGATGTTGTATTTGCGGTTGATCGGCACCAGTTCATTGCGCAGCTCGTCAGTCGAGGCATGCAGCGAAATAGCCAGGCTTACGTCCATCTCGTCGCCGAGCTTGTCGATCATCGGCACAACGCCTGAGGTCGACAGCGTAACGCGACGCTTGGAGAGCCCGTAGCCGTTGTCATCCAGCATTAACTTCATGGCCGGCACTACGTTGTCAAAGTTGAGCAGGGGTTCGCCCATGCCCATCATGACCACGTTGGTAACCGGGCGGTTAGCGGTGTCACGGCGCGGCCCGACGCTGCGTTGTGCAACCCATACCTGGCCAATGATTTCGGCGGCGGTAAGGTTACGCTGAAAGCCCTGTTTGCCGGTGGAGCAGAAACTACAGTCCAGCGAGCAGCCCACTTGAGAAGAGACGCACAGCGTGCGCCGCTTGCCGTTTTCAGCGGGAATCAGCACGGTTTCAACGTAGCTGCCATCCTCTACTTCTAATACCCACTTACGGGTACCGTCGGCTGAGGTGCCTTCGTAAATAACGCTGGGACCACGAATTTCGGCCACTTTTGCCAGCTTTTCGCGCAACGGTTTGGACAGGTTGGTCATCGCGGTGAAGTCATCGCTACCTTCCTGGTGGATCCACTTCATCAACTGAGCGGCGCGGAATTTCTTCTCGCCAATCGACAAAAAGAACGCTTCCATCTGTTCGCGCGACATGCCAAGCAGGTTCTGGCGCTCAGGCGCTTTTGCCGCTGGCGTTTCACTGTCAGGCGCAGATTGGGGAGCGGGCGTATGTTGGGCTACGGTGGTGGTCATGGTGGTCAGCGTTCTAGAAAGGGCGGGGGCCAGGCCCCCGCGAAAATGGCCGGCAACGAATGTTGAAACGGCGCCGCTAAAAATTAGCGCGGGCAGATTTCGTCATTACCGAAGAAGTAGCTAATTTCGCGCGCAGCGCTTTCTGCAGAATCGGAACCATGGACAGCGTTAGCGTCGATTGTTTCCGCGAAGTCAGCACGAATAGTGCCCGGGGCCGCTTCTTTAGGGTTGGTAGCACCCATCAGATCACGGTTTTTGGCAATCGCGCCTTCACCTTCAAGTACTTGAACAACCACCGGGCCGGACGTCATGAAGCCCACCAGGTCTTTAAAGAACGGACGCTCTTTGTGCTCGGCGTAGAAACCGCCCGCTTTCTCTTCAGAAAGGTGGGTCATTTTAGCAGCAACAACCTGCAGGCCGGCTTTTTCAAAGCGAGCGATGATGTCGCCAATGGCGTTTTTGGCAACGGCATCGGGCTTGATGATAGACAGAGTGCGTTCAGTAGCCATGTAAATATCTCCTTGAGGCCTTTAGAGAAAGGGATAAAGCAGAAATTGCCGCCTCGGCAAACCGGGGCGGCGAAGGAAAATCGTTTCGGCAAAATGACGGTAGTGTCCACCGATTACCGAGTGGGCGCGATTATAGCGCCTCAAGCGGGGGTTGAATACCGATGATGACATTGGCGCCTACGGTTTACACCGTAAAGCTTTCACCGCAGCCGCATTCATCTTTAACATTTGGGTTGTTGAACTTGAAAAAGCGGTTCAGCCCTTCGCTGACATAGTCCACTTCGCTACCATCCAGCATCTCAAGTGCATCAGGTGCTACATAAACGCTGGCGCCGTGATCTTCAAAGAGAACTTCGTCACTGCCGACTTCATCGGCAAAGTCCAGCACATAGCTGTAGCCTGAGCAGCCGCTGGGCTTGACCGACACACGTAGGCCTAGGCCTTGGCCGCGTTCATCAAGCACATGGCGGATCTGTTGTGCGGCAGCTGGGGTAATGTTGAGTGTTGCCATAAGGCGTGCTCCTTGTAAAAGCGCTAGCCGCTTAGCGTGGCAGTGTTCGTAAACCGCTCACCGCATGGCGAATGAGGGTTAGCGCGTGATCAATATCGTCTTGCGTGGTGAAGCGTCCAAAACTAAAGCGTAGCGATGAAAGTGCTAGCGTGCGCGGAACGCCTACCCCGAGTAAGACGTAAGAGGGGTCAACGCTTGCCGAGTTGCAAGCGGAGCCGGTAGAAACGGCCACATCGCGCAGGGCCATCAACAGCGACTCACCGTCGATGCCTTCAAACGCGAGGTTCAAGATATTGGGTACTGCGCGGTCAAGCGGAGTATTGGCCACCACGCCATCCAGCGTTTCAAGCCCCTTTAAAAAGCGCTGCTGTAGATGCGTGATATGTGCCTGATCGTTAGCATGCTCTTTTTGCATTAACAAAAATGCTTCACCCATCCCGGCAATTTGATGCGTTGGGAGGGTGCCGGAGCGCATGCCGCGCTCATGCCCGCCACCGTGAATCAATGCCTCAAGGCGGATGTCCGGGTGGCGTTTTACATACAGCGCGCCCACGCCTTTGGGGCCATAGGTTTTATGCCCGGAAAGGGACATTAAATCGATCTTCTGCGCCACCACGTCCAGCGGGATTCGACCAACGGCCTGAGCTGCATCGGTATGGAAAACCGCGCCAAATTCATGAGCGACCTCGGCGAGTGCGGCAATATCGTTAATACTGCCTAGCTCGTTGTTGACCGCCATTAACGAAACCAGTGCGGTGTCATCACGCATGGCAGCACGTAGCATCTCCGGCGAAATAGTGCCGTTGTGCGCGGGTGTAAGCCAGGTAACGTCAAAGCCTTCGCGCTCAAGCGCAACCGCTGTATCAATGATTGCCTTATGCTCAATAGTAGAGGTAACCAGGTGCATGCCGCGTTCACGGTTGGCACGCAGGTAGCCAATCAGCGCCAGGTTGTCAGCTTCCGTGGCACCGCTGGTCCAGACAATTTCACGCGGGTCGGCGCCAATGGTATCGGCTACCTGGCGACGCGCCTGCTCCACCACCTGTTCAGCCTGCCAGCCCAGCATATGGCTGCGCGAGGCAGGGTTGGCAAATAGCTGGTCAGCGGTCAGGTAGCGCTGCATAACCTCGGCCACGCGGGTATCCACCGGCGTAGTGGCGGCGTAATCCAGATAAATAGGCAGTGAAGGTGTGGTTGTCGTCGTCATGAAGACCCGCTTAATTCAATAGCGCCAGGGCAGCGGTAATAACGCCCTTGGCCATTACGGTGATGAGGCGAGAATACCCGCTTCAACGCGATTTTTTTGCCGTGAGGCAATACGTAGAACATCGGGGCGCTGCATCAATTGGGCAAGGGTGATGTCATCAAGAAAATGCCGAATCTGGCCGGATAGTTCGCACCACAAGTGGTGAGTCAAGCAAGTGTTTCCCTGCTGGCAGTCGGATAACCCTTGGCAGCGGGTAGCATCTACCGTTTCATCAACGGCATCAATGACTGCTGAAACGCTAATATCGGCCGCCGGTTTGGCCAGCAAATAGCCGCCGCCCGGACCGCGAACGCTGCGGACAAGCCCAGAACGGCGCAGGCGCGCAAACAGCTGCTCAAGGTAGGAGAGGGAAATCCCCTGACGCTGCGAAATATCCCCCAGACTGGTCGGGCTGAGTTCGCCGTTCAACGCCAGGTCGAGCATGGCGGTAACGGCGTAACGGCCTTTGGTAGTTAAACGCATGACAGGCACCTCGACACTGAACGTTCAGCGTGCTCCCGGCAAATGTGCTGCCATTATGGGAAAGCCTGAGTAGTTTGGTCAACCTTTAGCCGGAGGCGGCGTGTTGTCATCCGAGCTTTTGGGGGCGCAACCGGTATCGTTTTCATCCAGGATATCGGCGAAGTCTTCATCACGCAGCGCGGGCAGGCTTCCTTCATGGTAACTGCCATCAAGCTTACGCAGCGTTGAGCACATGCGTTCAATGCGCTCATCCACCGCGTGCATGTGATCCAGCATTGCCTGCATGGAGCGGGCCACCGGGTCGGGCATGTCCTGGCTGACACCGTAGGCGTCAAAACCAAATTTTTGGCAGATGGCCTCGCGACGAACCGGGTCTACCTCTAGCGCTTCTTCAACATCGGGGTCGGTGCGTTTAACAATCTTGCCGGGAATGCCCACCACCGTTGCGCCAGGCGGTACTTCCTTGGTGACCACCGCGTTCGAGCCAACCTTTGCACCCGCACCCACGGTAAAGGGGCCGAGAATCTTGGCTCCCGCGCCGACAATGACGCCATCCCCTAGCGTGGGGTGGCGCTTGCCCTTGTTCCAGCTGGTGCCGCCGAGTGTGACGCCCTGATACAGCGTTACGTTGTCACCAACCTGCGCGGTTTCTCCAATCACGACCCCCATGCCGTGATCAATAAAAAAGCGCCTACCGATAGTGGCTCCTGGGTGAATTTCGATGCCGGTCAGCCAGCGGGAAAACGTCGACAGCGTACGGGCCAGCCATTTCAGGTTTTTTTTCCATAGCCAGTGACCGCAACGATGAATTAACAGCGCGTGAAGGCCGGGATAGTTGGTCAGTACCTCTAAAAAGTTGCGGGCCGCCGGGTCGCGGTCAAATACGCTGTTAATGTCTTCACGTAGGCGTTGGAACATGAGTGATCCTTGGTCAGGGCTGGCACGCGGTCATTTAAGGCATCGCGGATGACGTAACGCATCGTTCATCGTTAGCAGGATAGCGAGGTTGGGGCGCGGGTGCGTAACTTCAAGTTATGCCCCACCCCAGGTTTGCGGATGCCGGTTACTGTTTGTCTGCTGATTTTTCCGTTGCGGTTAAAATGCCGCGTAAAATGTTCATCTCCATTTTTTCGGGGCGGGCGCGCAAATAGAGCCTGCGTAGCCGCGCCATCAGCTGACGAGGTTGGGCCGGGTCATGAAATTCAATGGTAATCAGTGTGCGCTCCAGATGCTCGAAATAACGCTCCAGCTCTTCGTGGGGCACTAGCTCATCATCAGCATCAGGCGTGGGCGCTGCGTCCTGCTGGCTTAACCAGGCCATGCGGCTCTCGTAGGCAAGCACCTGTACGGCGGCGGCCAAATTTAGCGAGCTAAAGTCAGCATTGGTGGGGATATGGACATGGGCATGGCAACGCTGCAGCTCGGCGTTGGTCAGGCCGCTATCCTCCCGGCCAAACACCAGTGCGACGCGTGATGTTGATGCCTGGCATTCGCCGGGTAGGCGGTCTGCCAGTTCGCGCGGTGACAGCATGGGCCAGGGCAGGGTGCGTGAGCGCGCACTCGCGCCAACGGCCAGCGTGCAGTCGGCAACGGCCTCTTCAAGCGTTGCATGTACGCTGGCCTGATGGAGCAGATGATCCGCGCCGGAAGCGCGCGAAATACTGTCCTGAGTAATGATCTCGCAGCGCGGAGCTACCAGCGCTAAATCGGCCAGACCCATGTTGTGCATGGCGCGAGCAACGCCGCCGATGTTGCCTGGATGGCTGGTGCCGATTAAAACGATACGAATGCGCTCAAGCATAATGATAGGGCTCGATAAATGTGAACAGGGCTTGATGAAGAACAGGGCTTGATACAGAACATAGCGAACAAACGCGGAAAACGAGCAGTTTAGCACGAGTCGATAGCGTGCCCGAGAGGGGTCTGCTAGAATTGCGCGCCATAGGCAATTATTCCTTCGCCTAACGTTCTTTAACATCACTGTGACAAGGCCCGATCATGAATCCGATGGTCCAATTTACGTTGCGCGCAGCGCGCAGCGCAGTTGAACAGTTTCAACGTGTTCGTGAGCGTATTGAAAACGCTCATGAAGAATCCAATCTTGACCGTCTGCTTGAAGACACGGCGCGCAAGGCCGAGGCGACCATTATCCACCAGTTGGAGCGTGGCTACCCCCAGCACGGCTATGTGGGTCGTTACACCTCGCATAAAGCGGGTGAAGGCGAAGGTAGTGAGACCGTTTGGAAGATCGAACCCATTCATGGCTACTCTAATTTAGCGGTAGCGGGTAAAGGCTTTGCTCTCTCAGTGGTGTGTCTGGTTAAAGGCCGCCCGGAACACGCGGTGGTGATCTCACCGTTTGGCGATGATGAATATATCGCTAGCCGTGGTCGTGGCGCTCAACACAATGGCAAGCGTATGCGGGTTAGTAAACCCACCGCGATTACCGGTACGCGTTTGGCCATGAGCCTGCCCGAAGCGTGGCTGCGCCCTGGCAACTTGCCGGCATTTCTTACCGTTACCCAACAGCTTGCACCTCAGGTAGAAACCCTTGTCGCGACGGGCTGTGGCCTGCTGGACATGTGTGAGCTGGCAAGCGGCCGAGTGGACAGCGCCTTTGTGCTGGGTATGGAAGAGCAGGATATGCAGGTGGGCTCACTGTTTTTGAAAGAAGCCGGCGCGCTAATGGGCACACCCGATGGCCAGCCGAGCGTTAAGGTAGAAGGCCAACTGATGGCCGCAGGCCCACGTCTTTACAAGGCGCTGATTAAACAGCTGGCGCCGCATTTTTGATGGGCCGGTAGTGAATGAATAGTTGAAAGTGAATGGCTGGTAGTTAATAGCACGTTGTGAATGTTAAGTGATGGACGTTCCAAGGTTGCCAGCCACTTACTAAAAAGGCTCTGTCGGGTTAACCCGGCAGAGCCTTTTTGCGTTATACCAGAACGGCTTGTTACGGCAGCTCTTCTTCCTCTTCATCAAGCTCTTTTTTGGTGGGGATCAAGTCCTCACGCGAAAGCTTGAGCGGTATAAGCAGCGCGCCCGAGATGTAAATAGAGGAGAACGTGCCGACGCCAATGCCGATCAGCAAGGCGATAGCGAAGTTCTCGATCATATCACCACCGAGGATTAACAGTGCAATCAGTACCAGTATGGTTGTGCCGGAGGTTGCCAGCGTGCGCGATAGCGTGGCGTTGATGGCTTCGTTGATGATCTGCGTCATATCGTCGATACGTGACGTACGGATATTCTCACGAATACGGTCATAGACGACGATTGTGTCGTTCAATGAGTAGCCGATAACCGCCAGAATCGCCGCCAGCACGGTCAGGTCGAACTCAAGATGAAAGAGTGCGAACACGCCCACGACGATAATCACATCGTGAAGCAGCGCCAACAGCGCACCGATGGCAAACTTGTACTGGAAGCGGAAAGCGACATACAGCATGACCACACCGAGCGCGACCAGCAGGCCAAGGCCGCTTTGATCGCGCAGCTGATCGCCCACCTGGGCGCCAACAAATTCAGCGCGCACCAGAGTAACGCTGTCTCCGCTGGCACTTAGCAGGTTGACAACGTCGCTGCCAACGTCAGGATCAAAGGCCTGTTGCAGGCGAATAAGCACCTCGGTTGATGCGCCGAACGTTTGTACAGAAACATCCTGGAAGCCGCTTTCTACCAGCAGAAGGCGAATGGCATCCAGCGAGGGTGCGGCGCCGTAGCGAACTTCGATCAGTGTGCCGCCAGTGAAGTCGAGCCCCAGGTTGAGCTGTTGGAAGAGCAGGGCGCCAATCGACACGATAAGCATCACTGCCGAGGCGATAAACGCAATGTTGCGCCGCCCCATAAAGTCGATTTGCAGTTGTGATAGGGGTTTCATTGCCACCTCTTACATTCGGGGCTGAGCACGGGGTTCAGATCCATGTTCTTCAGATCCATGTTTTTCAGATCCATAGCTTTTTGACGGGTCGGCTGCCATAGGTCAGGTTGACCAGGGCACGCGTCACCATTAGCGCGGTGAACATGGACGTCAAGATGCCGATAGACAGCGTGACCGCAAAGCCTTTGACGGGGCCGGTACCAATCGAGAACAGAATGATCGCCACTAACAGCGTGGTGATATTGGCATCGACAATCGAGGTAAAGGCACGCTCATAGCCTGCATGAATGGCCTGCTGAATCGACAGCCCGTTACGCAACTCTTCACGTATTCGCTCAAAGATCAGGACGTTGGCATCCACCGCCATGCCCAGCGTTAGCACGATGCCCGCAATGCCAGGCAGGGTGAGCGTGGCGCCCAGCATCGACATGACCGCGACCAGAATCGTCAGGTTAAGGGCGAGCGCAATGTTGGCAAAAATGCCAAACACTTTATAGCGCGCCAGCATAAACAGCACGAGCAGCAGTAGGCCCACCTGAACAGAGAGCAGGCCGCGCTGAATGTTTTCCGCACCCAGGCTTGGGCCGATAGTGCGCTCCTGTACAAAGTAGATCGGCGCCGCCAGCGCACCTGAACGCAGCAGCAGCGACAATTCGGCAGCTTCAGTGGGAGAGTCGAGCCCGGTGATTCGGAAGCTGTTGCCCAGCGCGCTTTGAATGGTGGCCAAGCTTATCAGGCCGCGCTCTACATAAGGCTCACGCTCAATCGTCTCTTCGCCGGTCTCAGGATCAATGACGACCGTATCTTCGCTTTTATGCTCGATAAATAGCACCGCCATATTGCGACCAATATTGGTGCGCGTGGCGCGGTTCATCAACGTGCCGCCAGTGCCATCCAGGTTGATATTCACCTGCGGACGACCGTTTTCATCAAAACTGTTACTGGCGCTAGAAACGCTGTCGCCGGTAATGATCACATCGCGCATTAGCTCGGCAGAGCGTGATGCATCATTACGGAATACGTGAGTTTCCGTTTCCATACTCGGCGTGTCGTTACGAGCTTCCAGGCGGAACTCAAGGTTGGCGGTCGCGCCCACGATCCGCTTGGCGGCCACTGTGTCCTGTACGCCGGGGAGTTCAACCACAATCTGGTTAGGGCCTTGGCGCTGCACCATCGGTTCGGCAACACCCAACTCGTTCACCCGGTTACGCAGGGTGGTCAAGTTTTGGTTGATGGCATAGTCCTGAATTTCGTTAATGGTCTGATCGCTCAGCGCCATCACCAGCCTGGAGGAGCGGCCGCTGCCTTCATTGGTATAGTCAAAGTTGGGGAAGTCACGGCTGATCAAACGGCGTGCATTGTCGCGGTCTTCAGTGCTTGCAAAGTCGATGGAGAGGGAGCGGCCTTCAACATCGGTATTGCGGTAACGAATACGCTCGCTACGCAACAGCTCGCGCATGGCGCTGGCATTTACTTCCAGGCGCTGGGTGAGTGCCGCTTCCATATCCACTTCCAGCAGGAAGTGAACGCCACCGCGCAGGTCAAGCCCCAGTGTCATGGGGGAGGCGGAAAATGCTTGCAGCCAAGCCGGCGTGGCTTCTGCCAGGTTTAGTGCGACCGTCGCGTCATTGCCTAAAAGGTCGGCGGCAATATCGCGAGCATTGAGCTGGTCGTTGTCGTTACGCAGGCGAATCAGCCACAGGCCGTTAACTTCTTCGACGCCTTTAACAGCGATGCCGTTTTCGCCGAGTGCGTTCTCAACGCGTTCAATTTGGCGCTCATTCAGCGTTTCGCCTTGGGCGCTACTGAGCTGAATAGCGGGATCTTCGGGGAATAAGTTGGGAAGCGAATAGATAAGGCCAACCACCAGGACGACCAGTATCAGCAGATACTTCCACAGGGGGTAACGGTTGAGCATGCAAGCCCTGCCTTCAATTACAAACGGAATTGCTGTGCGGGGAGCCCCACGCACAGCAAAATTTACCATCGTATCTACCATGGCACCCCTGCCGGGGTGGCTGGCACTGAATCGGCAGGGGTGTTTTAAGCGTTAGATGGACTTAATGGTGCCCTTCGGCAGCACGGCAGCAACGGCGTTTTTCTGTACGTTGACTTCGGTGCCTTCAGATACTTCCAGGGTCAGGAATTCATCACTGACTTTGGTGACGCGGCCAACCAGGCCACCACCGATCACGACTTCATCGCCTTTGTCCAGGCCGGTGACCAGCTGTTTGTGCTGCTTGGCACGTTTAGCTTGGGGGCGCCACAGCAGGAAATAGAAAATCAGCACAAAGCCGACCAACATAACGATTTGTGCGATGCCACCGCCAGCTGCCCCTTCCTGGGCATGGGCTGATGAGATGAAGAAATCCAGCATTGCAGAGAACTCCTGGGTTAAGACCCTTAATGGGTGAAAGGGTTAGAGGGGGCGCTAATTAACAATTATGTTGATAAGCGGCCCTTGATTCACCCGCCAGAGCGGGTGATGACTATTCGGCCAGGGGAGGCACCGGCAGGCCGCGCCGAGCATAAAAGCCTTCCACAAAGGTCGTCAATGTACCCGCTTCGATTGCCGCGCGCAAATCAGCCATTACACGCTGGTAGTAGCGTAAGTTATGGATGGTATTGAGCATCGAGCCCAGCATTTCATTGCAGCGGTCCAGGTGATGCAAATAGCCGCGCGAGAAATTCTTGCAGGTATAGCAGTCACAACCCTCTTCAAGGGGGCTGGTGTCATGGCGATGCTTGGCATTACGAATCTTGACTGTACCGTCAGCGGTAAACAGGTGGCCATTACGTGCGTTGCGGGTCGGCATGACGCAGTCGAACATGTCGACGCCCCGGCGCACGCCTTCCACCAGGTCCTCAGGCTTGCCCACGCCCATCAGGTAGCGTGGTTTATCGTCTGGCATCCAAGTGGGCAGGTAATCCAGTACCTTGATCATCTCTTCTTTGGGCTCGCCAACGGAAAGCCCGCCAATTGCCAGACCGTCAAAGCCGATCTCCATAAGCCCTTTGAGCGAGCGCTCGCGAAGCTCCGGGTGCATGCCGCCCTGAATGATGCCGAAAAGTGCGGAAGGCGAGTCACCGTGGGCATCGCGTGAGCGTTTGGCCCAACGTAGCGACAGCTCCATGGATTTCTCGGCTTCCTCATACGTGGCCGGGTAGGGCGTGCACTCGTCAAAAATCATGACCACATCAGAGCCCAGCGAGCGCTGCACGGCCATGGACTCTTCCGGCCCCATAAAGACCTTGCTGCCATCCACCGGCGAGCGGAAGTGCACGCCCTGCTCGGTGATCTTGCGCGTCTCGCCTAATGAGAACACCTGAAAGCCGCCGGAGTCGGTGAGGATCGGCTTGTCCCACTGGGCGAAGTCGTGCAGGTCGCCGTGGGCTTCAATGACCTCGGTGCCGGGGCGCAGCCACAGGTGGAAGGTGTTGCCCAGAATGATTTCAGCGCCGATCTCCTTGATGGAGTCCGGCGTCATACCTTTTACCGTGCCGTAAGTGCCCACCGGCATAAACGCAGGGGTTTCGACCGTGCCACGGGGGAAGTGGAGGCGACCGCGACGAGCGCGGCCGTCGTCGGCCAAGCGCTCAAAGCGCATAAAGCATTCGTTTCGCATTGTGGTAACTCGTCAAAAAATCATCGGTAAAACGCTAAGGGCAACGTAAAGGCGCTTAGCGGGTGAGCAGCATCGCATCGCCATAACTAAAGAAAGCGTAGCGTTCGGCAACGGCTTCACGGTAGGCGTTCATCATCGTGTCATAACCGGCAAACGCCGACACCAGCATCAAAAGTGTCGATTCCGGCAGGTGGAAGTTGGTAATCAACGCATCCACACAGCGCCACTCGTAGCCGGGGTAGATGAAAATATCCGTATCCCCGCTGTAGGGCGCTATCTGCCCATCGCTGCTTTTCTGGCAGGCGCTTTCCAAACAGCGCACGCTGGTGGTGCCCACGGCAATGACCCGGTTGCCTGCAGCTTGCGCCTCGCGTACCTGCTGGCAGGTGGCTTCTGACACCTCGATCCACTCACTGTGCATATGGTGTTCAAGAATATTGTCCACCCGCACCGGCTGAAAAGTACCCGCGCCCACATGCAGAGTGACAAACGCGCTGTTGATGCCTTTTTCAGCCAGGGCATCCAGCAGCGGTTGGTCGAAATGTAGGCCCGCCGTGGGAGCGGCCACGGCGCCATCTCGGCGGGCATAAACGGTTTGATAGCGCTCGCGGTCGCTGAGTTCATCTTCCCGGGTGATATAAGGCGGCAGTGGCATATGGCCGTGCTGCTCCAGCAGCGCGATCATTGGCGTCTCGCCTAAAAAGCGCAGCTCAAACAACGCGTCGCGGCGGCCTTCCACCACGGCGTGAATATCACCTTCAAAGATCAGCTCTGTGCCGGGCTTGGGCGACTTGCTCGAGCGGATATGTGCCAGGCCCCGGTGGCTGTCCAACGGACGCTCAAGCAGCATCTCCACTTTGCCGCCGCTGGCTTTATGGCCGTGCAGGCGGGCAGGAATCACTCGTGTGTCATTAAATACCAGCAAATCGCCGGGGTTTAAACGCTCAAGAAGGTCCGTAAACTGGCGATGCTCAAGCGCGCCGCTCTGGCCATCCACGCACAGCAAACGACAGTCGCTGCGCTGCTCAGAAGGGTAGCGAGCAATCAGCTCATCGGGTAGCTCGAAATAAAAGTCCGCGCGCTGCATGGGTTGGCTCTTAACGGTGGTCAAACAGGCGGCATAGGATACCCCCTTCGCTAGATAAAGTCAGTCAATGTGATTGACCTGCGTGGTTATCTCCGTATAATGCGCATCCATTGCCGGTGTGGCGGAATTGGTAGACGCAGCGGATTCAAAATCCGCCGCCTTTACGGGTGTGCCAGTTCGAGTCTGGCCACCGGCACCAAATTTTAGGGCTTAGCGTTCATCGCTAGGCCCTTTTTTGGTTTTGGCATTCCAAAAAATACCATGAAGCGTTGGCAAACATTGCTCATACCCTCCTTTTCTCACACCATCCATTGGCTCGACATCTAACATTTGATGACACCCACCTAAACTACACTCCACAGTGACAGCGCCGTTGTTGTAGACGGCTATTGCATGCCATGGATACAGGTGCTTCATTTGTTGCCTGAAAGGCTTTATAGCGAGCAGGGAGCTCAATAATGGCCGAACACACGACGCGGGCACTCAGCGAGGTTCTGAATCACCTTGAACACTCGGTTCAAGGGCAAAAAGTAACGATCGGGTCGCTTGTGGACGAGCTTGGTGCGCACTCCTTTGCGTCACTGATGCTCATGTTTGCCCTCATTTCGACGTCTCCTGCAAGCTCGATTCCGGGGGTTACTGCCATTGTGGCCTTCATTGAGTTTATTCTCGTGGCGCAGATAATGCTGGGGCGGGATTGCCTCTGGCTGCCAGGCTTCATTTCACGCAAAGCGCTTTCTACCCATAAGCTCTGTAAAGGGATTAACTGGCTGCGCAAACCGGTGCATTTTGTTGAGCGTTTTCTCAAACCGCGCTGGGTATTTTTCGTCAAGCCGCCCTGGTTGTACCTGCCTCTCGCCGTTATCCTGGCCGTGACGCCCTTCATGCCGTTTATGGAAGTCATCCCCACGTCGGGTTCAATAGCATCTGCGGCTATCGCCTGCTTCGCGGCCGGGCTCTTAACCAGAGACGGGTTGCTTGCCATGGTCTCTATTCTGTTTTTGGCCGCGGTGCCTTTCGTGATCGGGTATGTAGGGTTCAGTGGGTAGGTAAATCGCTTGCCTGAATGCAGCAAGAAGTTGGTGTATTTGCAGGCAAGCATTTTAAATGTAAACGCGGTAATCTCAGCTGTATTTCTTATGACGGAGAGACTCCATGAGCGTTACTTATTACGAAAGCAATGCACGTATGAGCCAAGTGGCTATTCATAACGGCACGGTTTATCTAGCAGGCCAAGTGCCCGCCGACGCCACGGCAGATATGCGTGGCCAGACCGAACAAGTGCTTGCGCGCATTGATGAGTTGCTGGCTCAGGCAGGGTCCTCAAAAGAGCACCTGATTTCTGCTCAGGTATGGGTAACCGATATGGCCGAGTTTGATCAGATGAACGCGGCATGGGAAGCGTGGGTAGTCGCAGGGCGTACCCCGGTTCGCGCCGCGCTTGAAGCCAAGCTTGCCAAGCCTGAGTGGAAAGTGGAAATCATGGTTATCGCGGCACTGCCTAACGCTTGATTTGTAACGTTCGGGGAGCAGTTCACTTGGCAGGGGCTTTCCTGTAAAAAGAGTTGCCTTATCAAGCGTGCGCTTTAATAGCCTGCTCAAGCGTCGCCAGCCGGCCCGGCACCAGGGCATCCGCTACGGCGGTAATGCGTATCACGTTGGCGAGCGCCGGGTGCGCCAGGCGAGCGACAAGCACACCTTCTGAAAGAAGTTGCTGATGTACGTGGACGGCCAGTTCCTCACTGGGCAGGCGAATGCCGATAAAGTTGGTGGCACTCGGCAGTACATCGGCCCCTAAAGAGCGAAAGTGCTCGGCCAACTGCTCTCGGCGGGCTTTTACATCCGCCACGTGCTGGCGCACTTCTTCAGGATGGTCGAGTACTACTTCGGCGGCGGCCAGCGTCAGCGCGGAAACCGCGTAGTGAATACGCACCTTCATCATCATGGCCAGTACGTCAGGCTCTGCAATCGCATAGCCAATGCGCAGCCCCGCTAAGCCGTGGGCTTTTGAGAGCGTGCGCAGGCGAATTACGCCGGGCAGTGCTTGGGCCGCAAACTCGCTCCCCGCATCATCACGAAAATCGCCATACGCTTCATCCAGCAGCAGCCAGCAGGTATCTGGCAGCGCCTCGCGAAACTTGATAATGGCACTGTCGCTGTGCAGGTGGCCGCTGGGGTTATCCGGGTTGGCTAGGTAAACGAGGCGGGCGTTTTCCTGTTGCGCGGCGGTGGCTAGCGCTTCCAGGTCCGGTGCCAGCACGCCGGGCGCTTCATGATAGCCACGTTCAATCAGGCGGCAGCCTTGGCCTTTCGCAAAGTAGCCAAACGTGGGGTAGGTGCCCGCCGTGCACACCACCGTAGCGCCGGGCTCGCAGGTAGTGCGTAGTGCCAGCGCAATCAGGCTATCGGCACCCGCATCAACCAACAGGTGATCAAAAGGCGTGCCCAGCTGGGCGCTTAACCGGGTACGCACACCAAACGCCTCGGCGTCGCCATAGCTGTAAGCGTGCGCCGCCAGTGCATCACCAAAGTGCTCGCGCAGTGCCTGGTGAGGCATGTCCAGCCCTTCGTTGGAACCCAACTGATGGGGGATCGCTCGGCCCAGGCGGCGTTCAAGTACTTTAATTCCCGGAAAGGGGTTAACCGGGCCTTCGCCGGTAAGGTGCTCGGGGTAGCGGGGCATGGCGGTTTCCTGCAATGAAAGTGAAGCGTGGGCGTGAATGTAATCGCTGAGCGTTTAAGTCGCTAGTGGGTTAATGATTACATAAAGCGTTTGGGAGAGTGAATCGGTGAGTCGAGTCATCCAGTAGGTGTCGCCTTGCATTGTGTCTGGCAAGATAGTCGTTTTCGAAACCCTATCGATCAAGGACACGGCATGGCCCACCTGCTACGCATCGTGATGATTCACGGCCACCTTGAAGGCGTGGTTGAACTCAGTGTGGACGGCCACACCAATATTTGCGGCACCAACGCTTCGGGTAAAACCACGCTTCAGCGCCTGGTGCCGGTGTTTTATGGCGAGCTGCCCAATAAGGTAGTGCCCAAAACGCGCATGAAGTTTGATGCGTTTTATCTGCCGCACCGCAACAGCTACCTGGTGTATGAATACCGCCGTGAGGCGGGCAACATCTGCCAGGCAGTGTTGACCCGCAAAGCTGAAGGCGGGGTAGAGTACCGCTTTGTGGGCGGGCCTTATCAGCCAGAAGATTATCTGGTTGAAAGCGAGGCGGGTGTGGCCGCACTCGACTACAGCCAGTGGGCCAGTGGCCTGCGCCGCAATGGTACGCCGGTGTCGTCCAAGCTGGGCGCGACCTCTGAATTTCGCTCGGTTATCCAGAACGACTTTACCCAACTGCACGGCAATAGTCGTGATGGCCTCAAGCTGCGCCAGATCGCGGCACAGTTCAGCCTGGTCAAACCCGAGCGGCGTATTCGCCATATCGAGAAGCTGGTGTCGGCGGTGCATGCCAAAGAGGGCAAGATGGATACCCTCAAAACCATGCTGGCAGCGATTTTCGAAGAGGATGGCGTTGAACTGCCGGTCACGCGGATTCGTAACACCAAGGCGCGTGAATGGATTGCCCAGATACGCCAATCCATGCGCCTGGAGCCCCTTCAGGCGTCGCTCGCCCGGCTTGCGGGAATTGATCGCGAGCTTGCCCATTTGGATGCCACTCTCTGGCAGCTTAAGCCCCAGCTTGAAGATGACCGCCAGCAGGCTGAGCGGCGCATGGCCGATGTGGACGCCGAACTGGCCCGCCATCAGCGCGATTTTCAGCAGCGGGAAAGCGACTACGCCCAGGCGCGGGATGAGCTTAACGACCGCCACAGCGAAGTGGTCAGCGATTTACAGCAGACCCAGCGCCGCCTTAATGATTTACAAACCCAGTACGAGCACTATTCTGAGGCGGACATGCCCGCCCTGGAGCGCGATATCAATGCGCTGCCCCAATGGCGGGAGCAGCGTGATCAACTGCGTGCCCATCTGAACGTGATGCAGGATGCGGTAAAAGAGAGCCAGGCACGGCTTGATGGCCGCCTGCGTGAGCTTTCCGAGGCGCTGGCCCGCCAGACCGGTGAAGCCCAGGAACTGATCGACGCCCTGGTGGAAGAGAAAGCCCTGCGCCGTGAACAGCAGTGGGAAGCCGAGCAGCAGCTCAATGAGCGCTATCAACAGGAGCGCCAGCGCCTGGAAGGCGAGTATCAGGTGCAGCTTGAATTGGGCGTTGAGCAGCTGGCCGAGCTAAAAGCCCAGCTCTCACTTTCAACACAAACCGCCGAAGAAGCTGCTGATGCTGAGCTTGCCCAAGCGCGGCTGGATCAGGCCCAGCAAGAACGCAACGCATCGGCCGCCACGCTAGACGGCCTGCGCCGCGAGTTTGAAAGCAACCGCCGTGCCCGTGACGATGCCGAGCAGCAACTGGTTCAGCTTCGCCAACAGCTTGAGCGCGCCGAGCAGCGCTGCTATGCGCTTTACCAGCAACGTGACCCTGAGCAGGGCAGCCTGCGCCATTTTCTACGCTACCACCGCCCCGGTTGGGAGCAGCAGTTAGGCAAAGTGATTGCCCCGGAGCTGTTGGAGCGACGCGATTTAGCGCCTCAATTAGCCGACGGCGGCAGCGATGACCTGTTTGGGCTGGCGCTGGATCTCTCGGCCATTGCCTTGCCCGATTACGCCCAGGACGAAGCCACGCTGCTTGCCGCCATCGAAGAAGCAGATAGCGCCAAACGGCGCGCGCAGGCAGAGTGCCAAACGGCCGAGAAAGCGCTTAAGCAGCATAACGAGCGCGTCCAACAGGCCGATGAAGCTCAAGATCAAGGCCGTATGGCCCATAAGCGTGCCGAGCAGGAAGTTGAGTTTGCGACCGAGGCGCGCCGCCAGCAGCAAGAGCGCCACGCCAAGCATCAACAGGAGCGCCGCGCCACTCATCAAGCCGCGTTAGCCCGCTTGGAACAAACACAAACCGAGCTGCGTGAAGAGAAACAGCAAGCCCTTAACGCGCTGGGTGAAACCCATCAAAGCCAGCTGCTGGAGCTAAAAGCCGACGGCCAAAGCCAGCTGGATAGCCTGGATGCCCAGCTGCGCCAGTACAAGGAGCAGCTAAGCGACGCCAACACTGAACACCAGCGCCAGCGGGCGGAGCTGGAAGAAGCCTTTAGCCAAGAGCTGGCCGAACAGGGCGTCGACCCGGCAAAGCTAAAAGACACCAAGGCGCGGCTGACAAGCCAAGAGGAGCGCATCCGCGTTACCGCTGCGCGTCAGGATGAACTCACCGAATACACCCGTTTTATGCGCGTGGAGTGGGGGCAGCACAAGCCGCAGCTGGTCATCCAGGAAGCCGAGCTGGAGCAAGCCGAACAGCAGCTTCAACGCGATAAAGAGCGTTTGAAAAACGACTTTCAGGCCGCGCGCAAAACTCACCAAAGTACAGTAAGCACGCTTAAAACGAAGCGAGAGAGTGAACACGCCAGCTTGGAAGCCTTAAAGCCTCTGCTAACCCAGTTGGAAGGCCTCGCCATCGAACCCGACGACCAGACCCCGGCGGCGCCGCTGGGCGATGTGGACGAGCGCATTGAGCGCGCCCGCCAGGCATTGGGCAATCGCCACCAGCTCATCGAACAGCTGCGCCGTGGCTGCCTGGACGTTGAAAGCCAACTGATCAAGGACGCCAGCAGCGGCTTTGCTGAAGCGTTGGAGAGCGAGCGCAGCAAGCTACAAAGCGACAACCCGCGCCTCCAGCTGCCGCTACTGCGCGACATGCTCAAACTGCTTGAAGACCAACAGCAGCAGTTGATTCAGGAAGGCCGCAACCTGAGCGACGACCTGGATAAGTTCTTTACCGTGTTCCGCGATTTGAACCGACGCATCAGCGCCCAGAGCCGTCGGCTTTCGGAAGAAGTCGCCGACGACCTGCGCCTGGAAGGCATCACCAAAGCCGAAGTGCGCATTCAGTCCACCATCGACGAACTGGGCTTCTGGGAGCCGTTGAAGCTGTTTGCCCAGCGCTATAAAGAGTGGCGCGAATCCGGCCAGACGCTGCCCAGCGACGACTACCTGAACACCCTGGCCGACGTGGTCGATCTGCTACGCAGCGACCAGCAGTACAGCTTTGAAAGCCTGTTGCGCCTGGAACTGCACCTGAACGAAGGCGGCACGGACCTGGTGATTAAAAACGACCGCCAGCTGCTGGAGTCTTCCAGTCACGGCATGGCCTACCTGATTCTGTGTAAATTCCTGCTCGCGTTTACTCGCCTGCTGCGTGGTGACGCAGAAATCGCCATCCACTGGCCCATTGATGAGATCGGCACCTTGGCCTACCACAACGTCGAAAAGCTGTTTGAGGCCTGTGACAGCAACCGCATTCATATTGTCGGCGCGTTCCCCAATCCTGAATCCGATGTGCTGCTGCTGTTCGCCAATCGCTATTTGATTGACCGCGATAACGCTAACGCCAATAAACGGGTGTTAAAACGCATTGAACCGCGCCTGAGCCGCTTGGCCGAGCGGCTTCAGGAACGTCAGCAGGAGGTGACGGTATGATCGAACATGGCCCATTGCTTGAGCGTTTACTCGCCGGGGAATTTGTCTGCCCGGTCAGCGATGAAAGCGGCTATCGTCACTTGAGCAACGCAGAGACCCGCGAGGAGATCGACACCTACCTGCGCCCGCTTAACCGGCGGCTGGCCAGCAATGAAGAGGGCAGCGTCTATTTTCTGGCTTGGCGTCAGCTCAATGACAGCGCCCGGGATCAGCTCTCGCGCCAACTGGGCGAGACGCTCAACAGCCTGCTGCCGCTGTTGGAGTGGCTACAGCTGGTTCAAGAAGCGCTGGGCCGCGATACCTTGGCGGCCCCCGGTGATGTACTCAAACCGGCCGAATTCAGCGCCAAGTGTGAAGACAACCAAAGCCTGCGCGAGCGCCTGGAACGCCTAGCCACCGACAGCTTTTTTGGTTCGCAAAGTGACCAGCTGGATGCCCAGGTAAAGCAAGTCTTCAAGCGCCTGAAAGAGCACGGTTATTTGCTGCAGCCGCATTCCGAGCGCCAGGTATTTGTGATCACCGGCAAGATTGATTACCTGGTGGACCTGGTGCGCTTTATTCGCGATGAAGAGAACCTGCCGATTGATGCCGAAGGAGAAGAAGGCACGCAGGAGGCCCTGTTGTGAATAAAAGCGTGGGCAAGAGTGTGAATGAGTTGGAGAGCCGCCTGCTCAAAACCGGCGCTGAGCGTTTGGCGCTACTGGGCAAGCATTCTGAAACGCTGATGCAGGCCTACACTCGCGATGAAGTACCGCTGGAATCGCTCAGCGATAGCGCGCTGCGCAAGATGCTGGCAGCGCGTATTCTGTGGCGCCCGGATGAACAGAGCGGCGTGAAGCTTGCCCCAAAGGTGCGCGAGCTGATCGCCGAAATGCTCGCCGATGAAACCCGCCGCCATGTGAATGCCGATGTGGCGGAAACCCTGGAGCTGATTCGCGCATTGGTACACAGCTACCGCGAGGCGCGCAGCCGGGGCGAGCACTGGCGGTTAGAGCAGCAGCTAATGCGCCTGCGCCAGGAAGTTGACGACCTTAACGGCCGCTTCGCCGATGCCATCGACAGCTTATGGCAGCGGTTAAATAGCGACTTTGGTTTCGTCAGCCAGCTTAACGATAAAATCCGCGAAAACGACCGCGCCCAGAAACAGATCGCAAGGCTGCTGGATGGCCTGGCGCTGATTAACTTTGACGAGTTGATAGAGCTGGTAGGCAGCGACGGCAGCTTGCGCAAACTATTGATCAGCCAGCTTCAGCAGCAGTTAAGCCACCACTACACCGGTTTGCGCGAAGTGCAGCGGCGCTTGATCGAACTGATGGCGCGCTTTCGTAAGCAGCAAGCGCGCAGCCGTCTGATTAGCGGCATGGCCGCGTTTATGCGCGAGCACCCAGGCTTTGTGCCCGGCAACTACGCTCGGCGCAGCGAGGTGCCAAGCTTGGTCAACCAGGCCGCCCCGCTAAATGCGGCGGCCGCCCCAGCGCTGGACCGTAACCTGGAGTGCCAGGTACTCGCCGACCTGCTCCACCAACTACCCCAGCCGCGCCACACCACGCAAACGGTAGAAGCAGCGGCACCCGCCCAAGCCCAGGAAAGCAGCCTGGCGGCCGCCCGCCAACAGGCGCTAAAGCAGGATGTCGAACACTTCTATTTAAGCGTGATTGACCAGCCCCAGGCGGAGCCGGTCAGCGCCCTTGAATACCTGCACCAAAGCCCGCTGGAGTGGCAGGATGAAATCTGGCTTTTCCAGGTGATTGCCGAGTACCAGGGCCTGCCGCGCAACGACCAGCGCGCGTTTCGACTCAAACAGCAGGAGAGACAGGCGAGTGCCTTCAACTACCTGCGCCTGATCCACGACGTTGAGCTGCAGCTGGCCGTATGAACCTACCCAGCCGCGCACGCAATGGGCTGAACGGTGTAGCCCGAGAACTTCTCCGCCAGCCCACAGTGGAAAAGCCCCGCGGCCAATGGGTAAACGACGTGGTTGCCTGGTGCCATCAGCATGATATTGACTTGGCCACACGAATAACCAGCAAAACGCTGCGCTTTGACGCCGCCTTGCTCGCGCAGATCAACGATGTATTAGACAGCGCCCGAATAGCGCCGCTAGGCCGATCCCTCAGCGGCCTGACCAGCAGCGCCCAAGCAAAAGAAGGCGTGGAAGAGGATAAAGCCACCCGCGAACGCCCCCGCGCCCGACGAGTGCTCGTAAGCTTTCCCCCTCAGCCAATAGCCGGGCTCGCCATCGAACCACGCGCGATTCGCGATGTGGATGTACTGGGGTTAAAGCTGAGCGCGTTTAGCGCACTAATCCAGGTCGAAAACCTGGATAGCTTCTACGAGTTTTCGCCGGAACTGTCAGCGTTAAGCGGCTACGTAAACCCGTTGGTCGTCTACCGCGGCGACAGCCACTACGGCGGCGGCTTTGCGCAACTGGCCGAGGCGTGGCGCAAAACCCATCGACCGCATATCTACGCCGGTGATTTTGATGTTAAAGGCGTGACGTTGGCGCTCGACAGTAGCGCTACTCACTTGCTGCTGCCCACTATCGAATGGCTCACCCAAAACGCCACGCCGCTGCACGTGCCTGCCGAACAGTTCGCGAGCCAACGCAGACTACACAAATACCTCGCTGCGCTATCGTCCGACCAGCCTCTTTGTGGCTATTTAAGGCTACTGTTGGAAAAGCAGCGGGGGCTAAAGCAGCAGTGGTTTGGAGGGGAGATGGTATGTGTGGAGCTGTTGTAATTGCATATCTATTTGCCGCGAGACCCACGCTATTTTGCCCTTCGATCGCATGCGCATTACCGGATGATGCGCTTGCGTCAGTATGATGGAAACCGGCAAAACGAGCAGGCACGCGAATTTTGGATATGCAGCCAAATTTTGCTTTGCTCACAACAGAAACAATGGGGTAGAGTCAATTATTGCGGCAGCATAACCTCAATCAATATGCCGTCTCGTTTATTGAGGTTATGTAGCCTTCTGTATAATCACTGTTAGCTGAAAATAACCTATGGAGCATCAAATGATTTGGTACTGGGTAATTGGCATCGCTTTAGTGTTAGGAATTGTCTACAAAGTAGTTTCTGCAAAGCCGAGATCAGTTGCTGTCAGCATTGGGCAGAAGATCAACGTCAAGGCACATTTTATTGAGAGCATGATTACAGCTATGGGAGCTCAGCGGGGGCACATGTTTGTAGAGCATATGTCCCGAGGTGGGGAGGAGTATCTAGAGAAAGGTGTATATACATTTGTCATATTTGAGATCTCAAAAAACGATCACGAGAAGAACATCAGCTGGTGGAAGTCAAAACTGAAGGAATCCGGCTTCGACCCTCAAATCGATGAAGAAAAAGCAGAGGCCGCATTTACTTATCTTAAAGATGCGGGTGCAGATCATTCACAAATCCCAAATTTCATTAATGTATACAACTCAATAAGCTAACAAGGCCAAGCACTGCGACGTATTTTTCGTTGCGCCTGCGGCTCCACAAAAAATATGCGCGTGTTGGCAGCGTTAAAGCTCCGTATTACCCAAGAAAAGCAGAAATGAAAGGACCATTTTATGGCGAAGAATGAAGAAGGTAGATCAGCCCCCTTACTAACCCTGAAGAATGTTAGAGATCTTGTGATTCTGATTTTCTTCGGTGTAATGTCATTTAAGCTATTTAGTATTGATTTAAAGTTAAATATCGAAGAATTTGGGTTTACCGATCTGCTCTCAATTGTCGTTGCCTTTTTTGCCATTGGTCTATCTGTAGCCTTCTACTTTAAGGCCACAGATACTAGCAACAGGTTTTACGATAACTCCTATGTTTTTACTAAAGATGTATCGGAAATATTGGGAAGAATGGAAGCAGGCTTCGGCGAGCGTTTAAGGCACTTGGATGAAGGGTATTCTGGTATTAGAGATAAATTTGATCGTCTCCCTTTTGACTCAGCTAAAGCACTTGAGGATATTGAAAAAGAAAATGAAGAAATAAAAAGGAAGGAAGCCGAGCAAAGGAAAACTTTAGAAGAACTAGCGCAGAAAGCCCATTTGGCAGAAAACGAAAAGATAGCCTTATTTGAGCACATGGAAAATCTTAATAGAGAGCTTGAAGAGTCAAAAATTGAGGCGAGAAGGCTTGAGAAAAGGTTAAAGAGTAACGAAAGTCGACATTCTAGCGATTCGTTTGAAATTCTGGAATTTCTAGTTAGGCGCCTGAAAGATGTTAGAGATCCGAGAGCCTCTATGAAGTCACCTGCGTCCGGCTATCGCTATTTATTCAATAAAATAAAGGAAGACTTGCCTCGTGGTCTGACTCGAGAGCTGGAAGCGTTTGGCTATCTTGATGAAGAAGGTGAACTATCCAGGTCGGCGGTAGAAAAAATGCGAATAATCGAGCGTAATATTGCATAGCTTTAACAAGTTGCTGCACACGGATAAATTACTCGCTGCGCTCCTAATTTACCGGTGAGCAAGGCGTTATATTTTCAGTCAAATTTGGTGCCTTGAATAATTATGAATGATGTATTTAACAAGATTAATGAGCTGAGACTTGAGAAAAGTGAGTTATGCATGCTTGGTCAGTTTTGCAGAGCTTTTCTTGAAAGAGACCCCGTCATCACAGAAGAACTATTTCCTTACATTAAGAATTCAATTAACAATAGTGATTTTAAAAATAAGATCATGGGGTTATACACCAAAAGCTACGAAAGTGAAAAACAACAGATAATAGAGAGAATAAAAGACCGCTCAGCTCACCCTGGAGCTATAGCTTTTTATGCTCCTCAATTGGACTCTGTAAATAAAAGACTAGAACTAAAAACATTTGATTCATTGTTGACGTATGTAGAAGGAGAGCTGGCTGAATACCCTGGTATTTTAGAGGTATTAGCTAACTCATATAAAAACATTCATGGAAGCGAAGATCTTGATTATATCTCTACGAACTACAAATACTATTATATAGGATCAATGTTATATAATTCGTTCATGTCAATGAAAGGTCGGACCGAAGTTTTAGAGCAGAAATGCGCATCGATTGTTTATGATGAATATGAAAATATATCTGTAGATTTAATAAAAATAGATAGCCAGTTTTCAAAATATAAGTTACTAAGTAAAAATGAATATATAAGAATAAACAATGATAAAGATAGTCAAACTATCGTGGATTCTAGGATTGGAAAATATTTCTGGATTGATATACCAAGAAAGCTGCTACTTTCAATAGAAGATTTAATTGATAAAGATCTTATTGCTAATATATCCTTTAGAGTTGACTACATTTCCGAGTTTATTCCTGCCATGGAGGAAATGGAATTCGGTTCAAAGCTAAAATTCGATGTTTCAGATCTCCCAGAACTGTCAAAGTTTTATTCCACAGAAAAATACTCTAATAACTTATGGGTTACTCATGACAAATCTAAAGGTAGCTTGACTTTTGAAGAGCTCGTAGAAGATTTTGAAGTTTTTGAAGTTTTTGACGAGCGTATTGTCACTCAAGTAGTTCATCTTGAGTATCAGATAGAAAATCAAGAGTTTTTTATTGGTCATTTAGATCATGAGTTCATTGTCTATACTTTAGAAGAATATAGCGAAAGGGAGGCAAATCATGAAGTCAAAGGACATAAGAAGATAAAGACATTCAAAGTTGATGATTCTAAAATCCCTTTCACATACAAAGTCAATAATGAGTTCTTCTTGTGTCAGGTCCTTGATTCATATTTGAAAAATAAAGATCTGATTTCAGAGTACTTTGAAAATATAACAAGTGCCAGCACGGCGACCAACTAAAGCTTGGCTTGAAAACAGCCAAGCTTTAGTTAGCGCATGTGGCCGGCGTTGGGCGGAAAGCAGCATCGAGGAGAGTTTTTAATGAGCTGCATGATTTGTGGGCGTGAACCCACAATAAAATCCCATCTCATACCAAAGACCCTTGCCCGAGAGGTGCAAGTGGGAAAAGCACATGCGTACGCTAGAAACTCAGATGACTTCGATCATACCCAATCGGGAATATATGAGCGCAATATAC